>NZ_JBHXJG010000037.1:0-38812 GCF_042723425.1 Streptomyces sp. NPDC058375
CACGGGGCGTACGTACGCGGGTGGGGCGGGTCGGGCGGAGCCCCGGGGATCAGCCCCGCCAGGGCAGCTCGGCCGTGACCGTCGTCGGGCCGCCGGCCGGGGAGTCGACCACCAGGACCCCGTCCACCGCGTCCAGCCGCTCCGTCAACCCGGCCAGGCCGCCGCCCGAGGCCGGCGACGCCCCTCCCCGGCCGTTGTCCGTGACCTGGAGCATCAGCCGGTCGGCCGCCCGCCACACATCGACCGTGGCCCGGGTCGCACGGGCGTGCTTGCTGATGTTCTGGAGCAGCTCCGAGACGGTGAAGTACGCGATCCCCTCGATGGCCTGCGCGGGCCGCGCGTCCAGATCCACCTCGACGGTGACGGGCACGGTGCAGCGAGAGGCTATCGCCGAGAGCGCGGCGTCCAGGCCCCGGTCGGTGAGGACGGCCGGGTGGATCCCACGGGCCAGGTCGCGCAGCTCCTGAAGGGCCACCTTCACCTCGCCGTGCGCTTCGTCGACCATGCGGGCGGCGGCCTCGGGGTCGTCGGTGAGCTTCTCCTTCGCCAGGCCCAGATCCATGGCGAGGGCGACCAGGCGGGCCTGGGCGCCGTCGTGGAGGTCGCGTTCGATGCGGCGCAGGTCGGCGGCGGCGGTGTCCACCACCACGCCCCGGTCCGACTCCAGCTCGGAGACCCGGGTGGCCAGCCGGGACGGCCCCAGCAGACCGGTGACCATCAGCCGGTCCACCGTCAGCAGCCCCCGCACGATCCACGGCGCCGCCATCACCAGCACCAGGCCCACCGCCCCGGTCGCCGCCAGCTCGGCGGGCGAGTCCAGATACTCCTGGTGGGTGCGGTCCCCGTACAGCTGGAGGCCGTCCTGCCCACCGAACACCGGGAAGAGCCAGAACCACAGCGGATACGTCAGCGCCGCCAGGCCGTATGTCCAGAACGAGACCGCGACGACGAACGTGAATACGGCCCACGGGAAGTGCAGCAGCGTGTACAGCAGGTGCCGCCAGGACACCCCGCTCTTGAGCACCGCCCCCATCCAGGACATCGGGCCGCCGGTCTTCCCCCGCACCCGCTCCGGATCCGCCACCTCCACCCGCAGCAGCGCCCGCGCCCGGTGCCGCTCCAGCGCCCCGAAGCCCCGGCACACGGCGAGGCCGACGGCGAGGACCGGTATCCCGATGAAGGTGACCAGCAGGCCCGCGCTCAGCGACGTCATGGTGACCGCGAAGACGAACATCGCCGTGGCCAGCGGGAAGCTCAGCAGCGCGTAGAGCAGCTCGCGCCAGGCACGGGCCTGCAGCGGCGCACGCAGCGGCGCGGGGAGGAAATGCTTCGCCGGCGTCGTCGCCCCGAAGCCGGGGGCGGAACCCTCGTGCTCCCGGTCCCGCGTGTCCGGTCCGTATGCCGTGGCCATGAGTCCCGTCCGTTCCGTCTCTGTTTCAGTCTCTCAGTGGGCTGTACGTGGGGTGTGCGCCGAGGCGGCGCCGGAGGCGGCCCGTCACCACGGACCGTTCTTCCCCCGTTCTCCCTCCAGGGTGCTGGCCGGCGGCCTTCCGCACCATGGGGTCCCTCTCCGTATCCGACCGGGGGTTTTCCCCACCCCCCTGCCGGTCAGGCGGTCAGACGGTCGGGTCGCGCGGGTCGGTCGCGCCACGGCAGCTCGGCGGTGACGGTCGTCGGCCCGCCCGCCGGCGAGTCCACGACGAACACCCCGTCGACCGCGTCGAGCCGCTCGGCGAGCCCCGCCAGCCCCGAGCCGCCGTCCAACCGGGCCCCGCCCCCGCCGTCGTCCGTGACCTGGAGCAGCAGCCGGTCGCCCGAACGCCACACGTCGACGGAGACCGACTGCGCGCCGCTGTGCTTGCTGACGTTCTGGAGGAGCTCCGAGACGGTGAAGTACGCGATCCCCTCGATCGCCTCGGCCGGACGCCCCCGAAGCCCCACCGACACCTTGACCGGGACCGTGCAGCGGGAGGCGATCGCCGAGAGCGCGGCGTCCAGGCCCCGGTCGGTGAGGACGGCGGGGTGGATGCCGCGGGCCAGGTCGCGCAGCTCCTGAAGGGCCACCTTGATCTCGCCGTGGGCCTCGTCGACCATGCGGGCGGCGGCCTCGGGGTCGTCGGTGAGCTTCTCCTTCGCCAGGCCGAGCCCCATGGCGAGGGCGACCAGGCGGGCCTGGGCGCCGTCGTGGAGGTCGCGTTCGATGCGGCGCAGGTCGGCGGCGGCGGTGTCCACCACCACTCCCCGGTCCGACTCCAGCTCGGCGATGCGCCGCTCCAGCTCGTCCGACGGAGACAGCAGCCCGCGCACCATCGCCCGGTCCACCACCGTCAGCCCCCGCGCGATGAACGGCAGCACCGGCCACAGGACGAACAGACTCACCAGCGTCACCGCGAACGTCAGCACGCCCCACGGCAGTCGGACGAACCCGTACAACAACGTCCGCCAGCCCACCGGGTCCTTCAACCCCGCCCACAGCCGGACGAAGAACCCCTGGTCCTGGTGGCCGCGCCCCAGCGGACTCGGCTCCTCCACCCGTACACCGAGCATCCACCGCGCCCGCCGCCGCTCCAGCCGGCCCAGCAGCCGAGCGCCCTGGAGCCCGCCGACCAGCAGCGGCAGGCCGATCACGGTGACGGACAGTCCGGCGCCCACGCTGATCACAACAACTGTGTAGACGAACCCGACGACGGCCACCGGCAGATTGGCGAGCAGATACGCGATCTCCCGCCAGGCCCACCGGTCGAGGGCGAAACGGGCGGGCGGCGGCCGGTCGGGGTCCGGCACGGAAGGGCTCATGGTCATACCCACAGCCTGCCGGGCCGCACCCCCGCGCACCATGGGGCTCATGGGTGGGGTGAAGTAGGGATAACCCCACCTGATGCCCGACGCGGCTGCTTACGCTCCGTTTAGCAGGCCCTAGACTCCCGTGCGTACAGAACCCGTGCGTTCAGAACCCGTGCGTTCAGAACAGGCACGTGGGACAGACGCTGACGAAGAGGGAGCGAGGGGCGGACGTGGCCGACGTTACGGACGTGACCGGCGTGGTGGATGCGGCGGGCATGACCGGCGTGTCCGGCGGCCCCGGCGTTCCGGTGGACGGACCCACCGCACTCGCCTCCGCGTACTTCCAGAGCTACTCGGTCATCGGCCTCCTCGCCCTGATCGGCGTCCTGTTCGTCGCCGTGGCCTTCGGAGCCGGGCGGCTGTTGCGCCCCGTCATCCCCACCCCCGAGAAGCTCCTCACCTACGAATGCGGCGTCGACCCGGTCGGCGAGGGCTGGGCGCACACCCAGGTCCGCTACTACGTCTACGCGTTCCTGTACGTGATCTTCGCGGTCGACTCCATCTTCCTGTTCCCGTGGGCCACGGTGTTCGCGGCGCCCGGATACGGCGCGACGACCCTGGTCGAAATGTTCATCTTCCTCGGCTTCCTGGCCGTGGGACTGCTCTACGCATGGAAGAAGGGCGTCCTCGCATGGGCCTGACGAGCCGGCCGACCCCGGCCCCCGAGTCGCAGCAGCCCGCGCCCCCGTCCCCGTCACCCTCCGAGCCGGTGCTCCTCCCCGAGCCCAAGCGCCTCGGCGTGCTCTCCCGGCTGGCACCGGAGCCGATGAAGGTCGTCCTCAACTGGGGCCGCCGCTACAGCCTCTGGGTCTTCAACTTCGGACTCGCCTGCTGCGCCATCGAGTTCATCGCCGCGTCCATGGCGCGCCACGACTTCATCCGGCTCGGCGTGATCCCGTTCGCCCCCGGGCCCCGTCAGGCCGACCTCATGATCGTGTCCGGCACGGTGACGGACAAGATGGCCCCGGCCGTGAAGCGGCTGTACGAGCAGATGCCCGAACCGAAGTACGTCATCTCCTTCGGCGCCTGCTCCAACTGCGGCGGCCCCTACTGGGACTCGTACTCCGTGACCAAGGGCGTCGACCAGATCATCCCCGTCGACGTGTACGTACCCGGCTGCCCGCCCCGGCCCGAGGCGCTGCTCCAGGGCATCCTCAAGCTCCAGGAGAAGATCGCACGCGAGTCGCTCGCCGAGCGGTACGCCACCGGGGCGACGGGCGGCGGCCCGTCCACCGAGGCCCTGCGCAGCGGCCTGGTCGCCGCGCCGGCGGCGGCCCCGACAGCGGCTCCGGAACCGGACGAGGAGGGGCGGCGATGAGCGGCCACGACCGGCCCGCGCAATCCGCGGCCGAAGCCTACGACCGGCTGCCGGACGCCGTCACCGACCTGTTCGGCGACGAGGCCACGGCGGAGTCGGCGTACGACCTGCTGACCGTCGACGTCCCCGCCGCCACCTGGCTCACCGCGCTGCGGACCGCCCGTGACGACCTCGGATGCACCTACTTCGACTGGCTCAGCGCCGTGGACGAACCGGGCGTCGGCTTCCGCGTCTGCGCCCATGTCGCGGCCCTGAGCACGGGTACGGTGCGGCGGCTGCTGGTACGGACGACCGTGCCGCACGACGCGGCGGTCCTGCCCAGCGCCATCGATGTGTACGCCGGGGCGGCGTGGCACGAGCGCGAGACGCACGAGATGTTCGGCGTCGCGTTCGACGGCCACCCCCACCTCGTACCGCTGCTCCTGCCGGACGGCTTCGAGGGCCACCCGCTGCGCAAGGACTTCGTCCTGGCCGCACGCGTAGCCAAGGCCTGGCCCGGGGCGAAGGAACCGGGGGAGCCGGCGGAGGGCCACACCGGCCCCAAGCGTCGCGCGATGCTCCCGCCCGGCGTCCCCGACCCGAACGAATGGGGCCCCCTGAAGGGCCAACTCCCCCCGGCCGCCGCCCGCCCGGCCCGCGCCGCCCGCGCGGCAGCCGACCGCCCGTCCCGCCGCACGCGTACCGCCGGCGAGGGCTCAGCCGCACAACGCCCCACGACACCCTCCGCGGAGACCCCGCAGGAGCAGCCCGCGCCCCCGGAGCAGCAGCCCACGCCAACGCCAACACCTTCAGAGGCACTCCCGGCGACGGGCCCGCGCCGTTCTCGGTCGGTGTCGGAGGGGTCGGCGAGCCAGCGCCCGGGGTCGGAGGAGCCGGGGCCCACGCCGGCCGGCCCGCCCCGTCGTTCTCGGTCGGTCTCGGAGGGGTCGGCCAGTCAGCGCCCCGGACCGGAGGAGCCGGGGCCCACGTCGGCTCGTCCGGCCCGCCGCTCTCGCTCGGTGTCCGAGGGATCCGCCAGTCAGCGCCCCGGGCCCGACGCGGGCGCTGACGTACCCGCTCCGCCCCGGGTGCGCAGCACGGACGCCCCCTGGCACGACGCCCAACCGGCCTTCGACGAACCGGAGGCCGAGTCTCCGGATGCGCCTTCTCAGCCTCTCCGGCGTTCGAGGAGCGGGGGTACGGGGGCGGAGCCCCCGGTACGGGAAGGGGCGGGTAGGGGAGAAGCCCCGCACAGCAGCCCCACCCCCAGCGACCAGCCCGAGCCCACCCCCGGCGACGCCTCGGAGTCGAGCGACAAGTCCGACCCCACCCCCGGCGACGCCTCGGAGTCGAGCGACAAGTCCGACCCCGCCCCCGGCGACGCCTCGGAGTCGAGCGACAAGTCCGACCCCACCCCCAGCGACAAGCCCGACCCCACCCCCGGCGACGCCTCGGAGTCGAGCGACAAGCCCGACCCCACCCCCGACGACCCCACGGACCCCACCCCAGACCACCCCGCCGGAGGCGATCCCGAGTGAACGACGTGTCCGACGTCGCCCTCCGCCTGGCCATCGTCTTCGTCGTGTTCCTGGTCGCCCCCCTCCTCGTGGGCCAGACGGAACACAAGGTGATGGCCCACATGCAGGGCCGCCTCGGCCCCATGTACGCGGGCGGCTTCCACGGCTGGGCCCAGCTCGTCGCGGACGGCGTGAAGTTCGCGCAGAAGGAGGACGTGGTCCCGGCCGCCGCCGACCGCCGCGTCTTCCAGCTCGCCCCCGCCGTCGCCCTCCTCCCGTACCTCCTCGTCCTCGCCGTCATCCCCCTCGGCCCAGGCGACGGCGCGGTCGGCCAGGTCGTCGACGCGGGCATCTTCTTCGTGCTCGCCGTCATGGGCATCGGCGTCCTCGGCTCGCTCATGGCCGGCTGGGCCTCCGCCAACAAGTTCTCCTTGCTCGGCGGCCTCCGTACCGCCGCGCAACTCCTCTCCTACGAGCTGCCGATGCTCCTGGCTGCCGCCTCCGTCGCCATGGCGGCCGGTACGGTCTCGCTCACCGGCATCCTCGACGCCTTCGCCTGGTGGTGGCTGCCCTGGCAGATCGTCGGCGCCCTGGTCTTCTTCGTGGCCGGCCTCGCCGAACTCCAGCGACCGCCGTTCGACATGCCGGTGGCCGACTCCGAGATCATCTTCGGCGCGTACACCGAGTACACCGGTCTGCGCTTCGCCCTGTTCCTCCTCGCCGAGTACGCGGGCATCGTCATCCTCTGCGCGTTGACCACCGTCCTGTTCCTCGGCGGCTGGCACGGCCCGTTCGGCGCCGACGGGCTCGGCTGGCTCTGGACCCTCCTCAAGACCGCCCTCCTCGCGTTCGTCGTCATCTGGCTGCGCGTCAGCTACCCGCGCCTTCGTGAGGACCAGTTGCAGAAGCTCGCCTGGACCACCCTCGTCCCGCTCGCCTTGGCGCAGATCGCGCTCACCGGCATCGTGAAGGTGGCGATCAACTGATGCCCCCGATCCCCGGCTCGGGCCTCGCCAAAGGCCTCGCCGTCACCCTGCGCACGATGACGAAGAAGACCGTCACCGCGCAGTACCCGGACACCCAGCCCGAACTCCCGCCCCGCTCCCGCGGCGTCATCGGGCTGTTCGAGGAGAACTGCACGGTCTGCATGCTCTGCGCCCGTGAGTGCCCCGACTGGTGCATCTACATCGACTCCCACAAGGAGACGTCGCCGCCCGCCGCCCCCGGCGGCCGTGAGCGCAGCCGGAACGTCCTCGACCGCTTCGCCATCGACTTCTCCCTCTGCATGTACTGCGGCATCTGCATCGAGGTGTGCCCCTTCGACGCGCTGTTCTGGTCGCCCGAGTTCGAGTACGCGGAGACGGACATCCACGAACTCACCCACGAGCGCGACAAGCTCCGCGAGTGGATGTGGACCGTGCCGGAGCCGCCCGCCCTCGACCCCGCAGCCGAGGAACCGAAGGAGATCGCCGCCGCCCGCAAGGCCGCCGACAAGCTGGCAGCCCAACGCGCCCAGGAACAGCAGCAACAGCAGGCACAGCGGGAACAGCAGGACCAACCGGACGAGAAGGGAGGAACCTCGTAATGCTCCTCACCGCCACGGCTGACGCCACCGTCACCGCCGCAACCACCGCAGCCGCCGACCACCCCGGTTTCCTCTCCCCGTCCGGCGTCGAGATCGCGTTCCTCCTCGTCGGCCTCGCCACCCTCGGCGCCGCCGTCATCACCGTCACCACCAGGCAACTGGTGCACGCCGCACTCTGGCTCGTCGTGGCGCTCGGCGGACTGGCCGTGGAGTACCTCCTGCTCACCGCGGAGTTCATCGCCTGGGTCCAGGTGCTGATCTACGTCGGTTCCATCGTCGTCCTCCTCCTCTTCGGCCTGATGCTCACCCGGGCCCCGATCGGCCGCTCCCCGGACGCCGATTCGGGCAACCGGTGGGTCGCCCTCGGGGTGGCCGCCACCGCGGCGGCGGCCCTCGTGTGGGTCGTGGTCGACGCGTTCCGCACGACCTGGATCGACCTCGATGGGCCGGCCCAAGGCTCCACCGAAGTCACCGGCGCCTTCCTCTTCCGGAACTGGGTCCTCCCCTTCGAGGCGCTCTCCGTCCTGCTGCTCGCCGCCCTCGTCGGCGCGATCGTCCTGTCCCGCAAACGCGACACGGACACGCACACCGGCACCGGCACCGGCACCACGGCCCGCCCCGGTAAGTCCGGCAAGGAGGAGCAGAGCTGATGCACCTCGCCTATCCCGCCGTGCTCGCCGCCCTCCTCTTCTGCGTCGGTCTCTACGGCGTTCTCGCCCGCCGCAACGCGATCCTGGTCCTGATGTCCGTCGAGCTGATGCTCAACGCCGTCAACCTCAACCTCGTCGCCTTCGACGTCTGGCTCCGCGACACCCTCCACTCCGGCCAGGCCCTCACGCTCTTCACCATCGCCATCGCCGCCGCCGAGATCGGCATCGGCCTCGCGATCGTCCTGGCCGTCTACCGCAACCGGGGCACCTCCGCCATCGACCGGCTCCGCGACACCGCCGAGACCGACGCGGCGGAAACGCTCCTGGACGACACCGCGACGCTCCCCGACCGGGCGGACGAGAACACAGGGAAGACGGAGAACACAGGGAAGACGGAGAACACAGGAAAGACCAAGAAGGCAGAGGCCGCCACGTGACCACCACGACCCTCGCCGCCCTCGTCCCCCTCCTCCCGTTCCTCGGCGCCCTCGGCGGCCTCGCCGTCGGCCGCACCGCCCCCGAGTTCGTCCGCCCGCTGGCGATCCTCCCGACCCTCACCGCGGCCGTACTCGCGGTGATCGTCGCTGTCCGCCAGGGCGGCGGCCGGGCCATCGACGCCGCGACCCAGCTCACCCCCACCGGCTCGGTCCCGATCGACCTGGCGCTGCACCTCGACGGCTTCGCCGTGCTGGTCGCCGTCCTCGTCACCGTCGTCGCCACCTGCGTACAGCTCTACTCCACGGCCTACCTGCGCGACGACGCCCGCTATTCCTCCTACGCGGCCCTGGTCTCCCTCTTCACCTCCGCGATGCTGCTGGTCGTCTACTCCGGCGACCTGATGGTGCTCCTGGTCGGCTGGGAGATCATGGGCATCTGCTCGTACTTCCTCGTCGGCCACTACTGGGAGACGCCCGAGGCCCGCGCCGCCTCCCTCAAGGCCTTCCTGGTCACCAAGCTCGGCGATGTCCCCTTCCTGATCGGTCTGTTCGCGCTCGCCGCCGACACCGGCAGCTTCCGGATCACCAAGATCCTGGCCGCCGTCACCACCGGCGGCCTCGACCACCCCACCCTCATCGCCCTGCTGCTCCTCGCGGGCGTCGCGGGCAAGTCGGCGCAGTTCCCCCTGCACACCTGGCTGCCCGACGCGATGGCCGGTCCCACCCCCGTCTCCGCGCTCATCCACGCCGCGACGATGGTCGCCGCCGGCATCTACTTCGTGGCCCGCCTGCTGCCCGTCTTCGCCGCCTCCGGCGCGGCGCTCGTCGTCCTCGCCGTGATGGCCGCCGTCACGATGATCGGGTCCGGGCTCGCCGCCCTCGCCCAGGACGACATCAAACGCGTCCTCGCCTACTCGACGATCGGACAGCTCGGCTACATGTCGGGCGCCCTCGCCGTCGGGGACCGGGGCGCGGCCGTCTTCCACCTGATCTCGCACGGTGCGTTCAAAGCCGTCCTCTTCCTCGCCGCGGGCGTCGTCATCCACGCCGCGGGCACCAACTCGCTCGCCGCCATGTCCCGGATGAGCGGCCTGGACCGCCGCATCCCGGACGCCTTCTGGACGATGACCGTCGCCCTGCTCGCGCTGGCCGCCATCCCGCCGTTCGCCGGCTTCTTCTCCAAGGAAGCCGTCCTCGTCGCCGCCGAGCACACCGCGCTGGGGGACCGGACCGTCGCCCCGGCCGCAGCGGGCTGGACGATCCTGATCGCCGGGCTCCTCGCCGCCGTCCTGACCGCCGCCTATGCCGTACGCCTCTGGCTCCTGGCCTTCCGCGGCCGCGGGGCCGAAGTCCCCGACCACGGCAGGCAGCCCCCCGCCATGACCTCCGTCCTGTGGATCCTGGCCGTCCCCACCATCGGCTTCGGCCTCACCGTCGGCATGCTCGGCGACTGGTTCGACGGGCACGGCCTCACGCCGTCCCTCACCACCGCCGTCCTCTCCACCGGTGTCACGCTCGTCGGCGGCCTCGTCACCTACGGCGCGTGGCGGCACACCACCGCCCTCGCCGCCCGCACCCCCGTCGGGGCCGTGGCCGCCCACCCGGACGCCGAACCCGCGCTCGTCGAAGCCGAGGCCATGACGTCCCACACCGCCGCCTACGGCACCATCGCGGACGCCCCCGACCCGGCCGACCCCGGCAGACTCCTCCTCGGGCCCCTGCACCGCCACGCGGTCACCGGCTTCCACCTCGACGCCCTGTACACGGTGCTGTTCGTCCGCCCCGTCCAGGGAGCGGCCCGCCTCGTTCGCTTCCTGGACCGCGAGGTCGTCGACACCTACGTCAACGGAACGGGCGCCGTCACCCGCCTCCTCGGCACCGCCGTCCGCCGGGCCCAGACCGGCAACGTGCAGACCTACGTCAGCGCTCTGCTCGCCGGGTCACTCGCCCTGGCGATCGCCGCCGTCGTCTTCGCCAACGTCAACGCGGGGTCGTGACCGTGATCGATATCAGCCCGTCCGTGATGCAGTTCCTTCTGGCGTTCATCGTCGTCGCCCCGCTCCTCGGCGCCGCCGCGGCCCTGCTCCCCGCCCCGCCCGGGCTCAAGGGGAAGAACCCCGACCAGGCCGTGCTCCGCCACGGCGTGACCGTAACCGGGGCCGTCCTCGTCGCCGCGATCGTCCTGGCCATCGGCTTCGACCACGACCACCCCGCCACGATGCAGGCGACCACCGACATCAGCTGGATCCCGGCGCTCGACGTCCGCATCCACCTCGGCATCGACGGCATCTCGCTCCCCCTCCTGGTCCTGACCGCGCTCCTGACCTTCCTCTGCGCGCTGTACAGCTACTTCAAGCTGCCCGCGGGCCCCTCACCGAAGGCCTTCGTCGCCCTCGTCCTCGTCCTGGAGTCCGGCACCCTCGCCACCTTCGCCGTCCTCGACCTGCTGCTCTTCTTCCTCGCCTTCGAGATGGTCCTCATCCCGATGTACTTCCTCATCGCCCGTTGGGGCGGCGACCAACGGCAGGCGGCCGCCTGGAAGTTCATCCTCTACACGCTGCTCGGATCGGTCGTCATGCTGCTCGGCCTCCTTCTCATCGGGCTGAAGAGCGGCACCTTCGACATGGTGGCACTCGCCACTGACAACGGCCGTGGCCTGACCACATCCGTGCAGGTCATCGCCGTCCTCGCGATCGGTCTCGGCCTCGCCGTGAAGACCCCGATGTGGCCCCTGCACAGCTGGCTCCCCGACGCCCACACCTCCGCCCCCACGGTCGGTTCGGTCCTCCTCGCGGGCGTCCTGCTGAAGATGGGAACGTACGGATTCGTCCGGATCCTCCTCCCCGTCGCCCCGGACGGGATGCGGACCTTCGCGCCCTACCTCGCCGCCTTCGCCGTCGTCGGCATCGTCTACGGATCCCTCGCCTGCCTGGCCCTGGCCCGTACCGGAGCCAAGGGCGACCTCAAGCGGCTCATCGCCTACTCGTCCGTCGGCCACATGGGCTTCGTCCTGCTCGGCATCGCCACCATGACCCCCACCGGAGTCAACGGCGCGCTCTTCGCCAACATCGCCCACGGACTCATCACCGGCCTGCTGTTCTTCCTGGTCGGCGCCATCAAGGACCGCTACGGCACCGCCGACCTCGACACCCTCGCCGGAGCGACCGGAGCCGCCCTCTACGGCCGGGCCCCCCGCCTCGGCGCGCTGCTCGCCTTCGCCGCCGTCGCCTCGCTCGGCCTGCCCGGACTCGCCGGATTCTGGGGCGAGATGCTCACCCTGTTCGGCGCGTACAGCCCCGCCGAAGGCCTCAGCCGCCCCGCGTTCCGCACCTTCATGGCCATCGGGGCGTTCGGCACCCTGCTCACCGCCGCGTACATGCTCATCGTCGTCCGCCGCGTCTGCATGGGCGAGCACGCCCCCCACTCCCGGCTGTCGCCCGACGAGCAGGCCCCGCGAGCAGCGGACGACCCCCAGGCATCCGCGGCCGCCGGCCCCCGAACGGCCACCACCCCGCAGCTCGCCGACATCCAGACGTACGAAGCGGCGGCCTGGACCCCGCTCGCCGCGCTCACCGTCCTCGCCGGTCTCTGGCCCGCCGTCCTCCTCGGCCTCACCGACCCGGCCGTGCAGAAGCTCCTCGCAGGAGGCAAGTCGTGACCGCGGACCTCAGCACCACCGCCGGAAGCCTCGTCGCGCAGGCCCCGGACCTGGCGGTCCCCGGCACCGGCAACGCCGCCGGAAACCTCGCCGCGGCCGACGCCCCCAGTCTCGTCCAGTCCATCGACTGGCTCGCCATCGCGCCCCCCACCCTCACCGCGCTGGCCGCCCTGGTCGTCCTCGTCGCCGACCTGTTCCTGCCCGCGCACCGCAAACGGCTCCTCGGTTACGGGGCCCTCACCGCCCTCGCCGCCGCCCTGGCGCTCCTGATCCCCCTGCGCGCCGGGGACCGGTCCACCTTCTGCGTCACCACCGGCGCCCAGGCCTGCAGCTACACCGCCGACCACTTCACCGTCGTCATCCAGGCCCTCGTCCTCGGCGGCGCGTTTCTCACCGTCCTGCTCTCGCTCGACGACACCCGGAAACTGCCGGCGGGGGAGTTCTGGTTCCTGCTCCTGGCCTCGGCAGCCGGGGCCGCCCTGCTGCCCGCCTCCCGCGACCTCGCCACGCTCGTCGTCGCCCTCGAAGTCGCCTCGCTGCCCGCGTTCGCCCTCGTCGGCATCAAACGCGGCGACCGGCGCTCCTCCGAGGCCGCGTTGAAGTTCTTCCTCTCCTCCGTCGTCGCCACCGCCGTGATGCTGCTCGGCGTCAGCTTCGTGTACGCGTCGACCGGCACCCTGCACCTCACCGAGATCGCCGCCCGTCTCGACGACGTGCCCCCGGTGCTCGACACCCTCGCCAAGACCGGGGTGGCCCTCACCCTCGTCGGCTTCGCCTTCAAGACGGCCGCCGCGCCCTTCCACTTCTGGGTTCCCGACACCTATGTCGGTGCGCCCCTCCCGATCGCCGCGTATCTCTCCGTCGTCGGCAAGGCCGTCGGGTTTTCGGGCCTCATTCTGGTGACCGTCATCGCGTTCCCCTCCTATGCCGACGTCTGGGGGCCCGCCCTCGCCGTCCTCGCCGCGCTCACCATGACCGTCGGCAACGTCGCGGCCGTCCGCCAGAGGGCCGACCGCGCCCGCAGCGCCGTCCGCCTGCTCGCCTGGTCCTCCGTCGCCCAGGCCGGCTACCTCCTGGTCCCGATCGCCGCCGCCGCGTACTCCAGCGACGAACAGATCGGCTCCACCGTGGCGTACGCCCTCATGTACGCCGTCGTGAACCTGGGCGCGTTCGCGGTCGCCGCCCTGGTCGCCCGTACGCACCCCGGCAACCGGCTCTCCGACTACCGGGGCCTGTACGCCACCCGCCCCCTGGCCGCCCTGGCCCTCGGGTTCTTCCTGCTCTGCCTGGCCGGACTGCCGCCCGGCATCATCGGGCTCTTCGCGAAGGTCACAGTCTTCTCCGCGGCGGTCGACGCGGGCCTCGGCTGGCTCGCCGTCGTCATGGCCGTCAACGTGGTGATCGCTCTCTACTACTACCTTCCGTGGACCGCGATCCTCTTCCGCGCACCGGACGGAGCCCCGGAAACGGCCGAGGCGGACACCGCGGCCCCGGCCTCCACTTCGCCGCGACGATTCCGGGCCCCCGCCCCGCTCACCACGGCGATCGTGCTCACCGCCGCCGCCGGAATCCTGCTCTCCGGGGTGCCGCAGGCCGTCCTGCGCTTCGCCTCCGTCAACCTTTTCTGAGCTCTCCCGACCCCGCAAGATCGGTTTGCCCACGGCTGCGGCCACAGGGCATGGTCTTGGCTTCATACGTCACGTAACCGGCGTGGACGTGTCGGCAGCAAAGAGGAGAGAGAGCAGTGCTGAACGGGTTCAAGGACTTCATCCTGCGCGGGAACGTCATCTCGATGGCGATCGGCCTCGCCGTCGGGGCAGCCTTCACCGCCGTCGTCACGGGCTTCAGCAACGCCTTCATCACCCCGCTGATCGGCCTCGCCACGCGAGGCACCGGAGACTTCAGCAAGGCCTCCTACAAGGTCGACGGTGTCGAGTTCCCGTACGGCCTCTTCATCAGCGCCGCGATCGCCTTCCTGATCACCGCCGGGGTGCTGTACTTCTGCGTCGTGGTCCCCATGGCCAAGGTGCAGAACCGCTTCGCCAAGGAGGAGGCCGTCGACATCAAGGCCGCCCTCCGCGACTGCCCGCGCTGCTTCAGCGAGATTCCCGCCGTCGCCTCCCGCTGCGGCCACTGCACCAGCGAGGTCGAGCCCGACTCCGAAGCCCTCTCCCTCGCCAAGCTCCCCGCACAGCAGCACTGACCCACCGGGTCACCCGCACCACCGGACGCTCCGCCACCCGTACGGCCCAGCGCCACTCCCTACGGGGCCGGGGGCCCGACCGGTGCGAACACGCGGCACGCCCCCCGCCCTCCGGCCGCACGCACAAGGGAACTAGGTCCTCCCGCCTGGCGTTGACCAGTACGGGAGGCTCCACTGGGGAGTGGAGCACCACCATGCAAAGGGTTCCCCTGCTGCACCACTTGGAGGGCGTACCGTGCACCGCCGGCACAACGGGCTCAAGACCGCCGTACTCCTCGGGGGACTGTCCGCACTCATCATCGTCATCGGCAGTTTCTTCGGACGTACAGGCCTCGTCGTCGCGCTCCTGGTAGCCGTCGGCACCAATGCGTACGCCTACTGGAACAGCGACAAGCTCGCGCTGCGGGCCATGCGCGCCCGTCCCGTCAGCGAATTCGAGGCCCCGCAGCTCTACCGCATCGTCCGCGAGCTCTCCACGGCCGCCCGTCAGCCCATGCCGCGCCTCTACATCTCCCCGACGCAGGCGCCCAACGCCTTCGCCACCGGCCGCAATCCGCGCAACGCCGCCGTCTGCTGCACCGAGGGCATCCTCCAGATCCTGGACGAACGCGAGCTGCGCGGCGTCCTCGGCCACGAGCTCAGCCACGTCTACAACCGGGACATCCTCATCTCGTCCGTCGCCGGAGCCCTCGCCTCCGTCGTGATGTTCCTGGTCAACTTCGCCTGGCTCATCCCGGTGGGCCGCTCCAACGACGACGAGGGGCCCGGCCTCCTCGGCATGCTCCTGATCATGATCCTGGGGCCGCTCGCCGCCTCCGTCATCCAGCTCGCCGTCAGCCGCTCCCGTGAGTACGAGGCCGACGCCTCCGGGGCCCAGCTCACCGGCGACCCGCTGGCTCTCGCCAGTGCCCTGCGCAAGCTCGACGCGGGTACGAAACAGCTCCCGCTGCCGCCCGAGCCGAAGATCGAGACCGCGAGCCACATGATGATCGCCAATCCCTTCCGCCCGGGCCAGGGGATGGCGAAAATGTTCTCCACCCACCCGCCCATGGCGGAGCGCATCGCCCGACTAGAACAGATGGCAGGTCATCGCCCGTGAAAACCATCCTGAACGTCATCTGGCTGATCCTCTGCGGATTCTGGATGTTCCTCGGCTACCTCCTCGCCGGCGTCCTGCTCTGCATCACCATCATCGGCATCCCGTTCGGCCTCGCCGCCTTCAGGATCGGCGTGTACGCGCTCTGGCCCTTCGGCTACACCGTCGTCGACCGCAGGGACGCCGGATCGCCCTCCTGCGTCGGCAACGTCCTCTGGCTGATCCTCGCCGGCTGGTGGCTCGCCCTCGGCCACATCACCACCGGCATCGCGCTGTGCATCACGATCATCGGGATCCCCCTGGGCATCGCCAACTTCAAGCTGATCCCCGTCTCCCTCATGCCCTTCGGCAAGGAGATCGCCCCCACGGACCAGCCCTTCGCCACCCGCTAGACGCCCCTCGGACCTGCCCGACCCGCCGAATCCGGCGACCGCCCGAGCAACCGAACACCTGCCCGCCGCGTCTTGGCTTTCACGACCAAGCAAGGGGTAGGTGCAGCGACATGGGCATCATCAGTTGGATCATTCTCGGCCTGCTCGCCGGACTCATAGCCAAGATCCTCCTCCCGGGACGTGACCCGGGCGGCATCATCGGCACCACCCTCATCGGCATCGCCGGGGCCTTCGTCGGCGGCTGGCTCTCCAGCCAGGTCCTCGACCGCCCCATCAGCAACGACTTCTACGACACCGCGACCTGGATCGCCGCCATCGCCGGCTCCCTGGTCCTGCTGATCGCCTACCGTCTGCTGTTCGGCCACTCCCGCGACCGCCGCTGACCGCCGGCCTACCGGGGCGAGCCCCGCGCTCCTACGCGTCCCCCGACGCCATCCCGGTCTCCCGCAGCGTCAGATTCAATCGACCGGCCCGCAGCCCCGCTGCCGGGTCGGCCGTTCCCGCGTACACCTTCGGCACCCCGTGGAACGCGAAACGCGACGGCCCGCCGAAGACGAACAGATCCCCGGACGCCAACTCCACATCCGTGTACGGCTGCCCGCGTCCCTCCGCGTTCCCGAAACGGAACACACACCTCGCCCCGATGCTCAACGACACCACAGGAGCGCCCGACCGCTCCTCCTTGTCCTGGTGCATCCCCATCCGCGCGGCGTCGTCATAGAAGTTGATCAGCGCGGTGTCCGGCGCGAACGCCCGTGCCGCCTCCTCGTCCCCGTACGCCTCGGCCACCGCCGCCCGCCCCAGATCGCCCAGCCAGTCCGGGAACGCGGCCACCCGGGCGCCATTCACATCGTCGGCCGTACGGGCATACCGGTACGGCTGCCAGTGCCACCCCAGGCACACCGTCCGCACCGACATCACCCCGCCGCCCGGCAACACCGTGTGCCGCAACGGGACCGGCCCGCGCGCCCACTGACGGCACGCCGCCACCAACTCCGCCCGCTGCTCCACCGACAGCCACTCCGGCACATGGACGGCGCCCGGCGCGACGACCGTCCTCGGACGCCGGAACAAGCCGTCCGAGGAAGGCGCAAGGTCCGAGGGAGGCGGAAAGCCCGAGGAGGGCGGAAGGTCCGAAGAAGGCGGGAGGTCCGAAGAAGGCGGGACGTCGGACGCCACGGCTCAGCCCGCCACGCCTTCGAGCCCCAGCAGCAGCTTCTTGCGCTCCAGCCCGCCCGCGTACCCCCGCAGCGCCCCGTCCGCACCGATCACCCGGTGGCACGGCCGTACGACCAGCAGCGGGTTGCGTCCGATCGCCGTGCCCACCGCCCGCACCCCCGCGCCCGAGGCGCCGACCTGTGCGGCGACCTCTCCGTACGACACCGTGCTCCCGTACGGGATCGACTCCAGCACCGCCCAGACGCGCCGCTGGAAGTCCGTGCCCACGCCCTCGGCGAGTGGCACGTCGAACCGCTTCGAGCGCCCCGCGAAGTACGCCTGCAACTGCCGGGCGATGTCCGCGAACGCCTCGGGGGCGTGCCACCAGCCGTCCTGGACGACCGCGCCGCCCTTCTGCCCGGGCACGGACAACGAACGCAGCCGGACACCACCGGTGCCGTCCACCGCCGCCTCGCCGACCAGCAGCAACTCGCCCAGCGGGCTCTCCGCCCGCGCGTACACCGTCGTCGTCATGCCTTCTCACTTCCCCGGTCCGTACGGCCAGTCTGCGCCCGTCCGCCCCACCGTCACCGGCGGTATTCGGACATCGCATCCCGCGCCGCTCCGCATGCCCCGCACGAGCCGGAAACACGGAGAGGCACGCCGTCGAGGTCGGCCCCGGCGGTGTGCCCCCGTGGTGTACGGCAGTCGACTGCCGTGACTACCGGTAGTTCACGAACTGGATCGCGAACTCGAAGTCCTTGCCCTTCAGCAGCGCCTGAACGGCCTGGAGGTCGTCCCGGCTCTTCGAGCTGACGCGCAGCTCGTCGCCCTGGACCTGCGCCTTGACGCCCTTCGGGCCCTCGTCGCGGATCGTCTTCGCCACCTTCTTGGCGTTCTCCTGGGAGATGCCTTCCTCGATCGTGGCGAAGATCTTGTACTCCTTGCCGGAGAGCTGCGGCTCACCGGCGTCCAGCGACTTCAGCGAGATGCCGCGCTTGATCAGCTTGGACTGGAAGATGTCGAGGATGGCCTTGACGCGCTCCTCGCCGTTCGCCTCCATCAGGATCTTCTCGCCCGACCACGAGATCGAGGCGCCCGTGCCCTTGAAGTCGTAACGCTGGGAGATCTCCTTGGCGGCCTGGTTGAGGGCGTTGTCGACCTCCTGCCGCTCGACCTTCGAGACGATGTCGAAACTGGAGTCGGCCATGACGTGTGGCTCCTTGCGTCGAATGTGCGTAGGGATACAGGCCAAAGCCTAGCCACCGCCGCACCCTCCGGCTGCTGATCAAAGAGGTGGCGGAGCACCCCTGGCCATCGGGTATTGTTTACGTCGTCGCCAAGGAGCTCACCACGAGATCCAATGCGTCGTTCGAGGCGGTGTGCCCGAGTGGCCAAAGGGAGCAGACTGTAAATCTGCCGGCTCAGCCTACCCAGGTTCGAACCCTGGCGCCGCCACGCGAACGAAGCCCCCGACCGGTTCTTCCGGTCGGGGGCTTCCTCGTTGTCGGGAGCCCGTCGCGGGCGACCGGTCCGGCCGCCCGCGACGCCTCAGTTGCCCGCGACGTCCTTCACGGCCACCGTCACCGGCACGTTCCCGGAGATCGCCTCCAGGGTGAGGCCCGCCGTCGCCGGGGTGTCCAGCAGCTCCAGCAGCGTGGCCGCCACGTCGTCGCGGGGGATCGGGCCACGGCCCGTCGAGGCGGCCAGGAGGACCTGGCCGGTGCCCGCGTCGTTGGTCAGCATGCCGGGGCGCAGGATCGTCCAGTCCAGCGCGGTGCGGGAGCGTACGTCGGCGTCGGCGGCGCCCTTGGCCCGCAGATACACGTCGAAGACCTCGTCGCCGGGGTGGCCGGGGTCGGCGCCCATCGAGGAGACGACGACGTAGCGGCGCACGCCCGCCGCCTCGGCCGCGTCGGCGAACAGCACGGCCGCGTCGCGGTCGACGGTGTCCTTGCGGGCGGTGCCGCTGTTCGGCCCGGCGCCCGCCGCGAAGACGGCCGCGTCCGCGCCGCGGAGCACCTGTGCGGTCTGCTCCACGGTGGCCGATTCGAGGTCCAGCACGGCGGGTTGGGCGCCGGCGTCGGTCAGGTCCTGACTCTGTTGGGGGTTGCGGATGATCCCTACGGCTTCATCCCCGCGTGCGGCGAGCAGCCGCCCCAGCCGCAGTGCGATCTGTCCGTGTCCACCTGCGATGACAATACGCATACCCCCGACCGTACGCCCGGGGACGGGGTCGCGCTCAGTTCCTCGGCCCGGCGCCGGAGTCGGGCCGCCCCTGGCGCGGGAGTCCGCCGAGGCCCGTGACGGCGTCGGCGTCGGAGTCGCAGTATTCGCGTACGGCGCTGGTACGGGCGACGATCCGGCCGCCGTGGATGACGATGCGGCTGTAGGCGAGGGAGAGCGCCGCGGAGAGCCGTTCGCCGCGTACGGCTAGGAGTTCGGCGGGGAAGCCCGCCTCGACCCGCACATCGGGAAGGCCGAGCGTCGCGCGCGCGGCCGTGGAGACCAGGGCGTACGCCTGCTCGGCGCGCAGCCCCGCCTGCGAGGCGAGGAGGTAGGCGGCTTCGAGTGGATCGCCGCGGCCGACCGGATTGGCCGTGTCCCGCAGCGCGCCGCTGCCCGCCGTGACGCGCACGCCGGCGGAGCGCAGCAGGCGTACGGGGGCGGTCGTACGGCGTTCCGCGCCGGCGCAGCCGCCCTGGGGCAGGCAGACCACGGTGATCCCGGCGGCGGCGAGCCCGTCGGCGGCGCGGGCCGCGACGTCCAGGGGCAGATGGGCCAGTCCGGCGCAGGGGCCGAGGGTGACACCCGGGCGCAGGCCCGCGGCCATCGCGGCGAGCCGGGCCAGCCGGGCGGGGTCCTCGGCGTCGGTGTGCAGGTCCACGGGGCAGCCGTGCTCGGCGGCGATCTCCAGGACGGCTTCGGTGTAGCCCGTGGGGTCGGGGTCGAGGTCGGGGCAGCCGCCGACGACGGCCGCGCCCATCTTCACCGCGTCCCTGAGCATTGCGAGGCTGTCCGCTCCGGCGATGCCGGTGAGGAGCCGGGGGACCGCGACGGGCAGCACGTCGGCGAGGCCGCGCAGGGCGCGCCGGGTCTGCAGGACGGCTTCGAGCGGGGCGAGCCCCTGGACGTCGCCGACGCGTACGTGGGTGCGCAGGGCGGTGGCGCCGTGGCCGAGTTGGTGCAGGGCGGCCTCGGTGGCGCGGCGCTGGATGTCCTCGGTGCGGTGGGAGGCGGGGCCGGGGCTGTCGGGGCCCACGCTGTCCGCGGTGAGGGCGGTGTCGCTGTGGGCGTGGGGTTCGGCCGGGGCGGGGAGCAGCAGATAGCCGCGGAGGTCGATGCGGGGGCCGCGGGCGGTGAGGCTGCCCGCGGTGCCGACGGCCTCGATCCGGCCGCCGCTCAGGCGTACGTCGACGGCCCGGCCGTCGGCGAGGCGGGCGCCGCCGAGGACGAGGGCGGGGGTGTCGGCGGTGGTGGCTGCGTCGGCGCTGTCGGGCGCGTTGTCGTCGGGCCGCCGTGGCTGGCTGTCAGGCATCGCGCTCCTGGGAGGGGTGCAAGATCACACGGAGTGACCACACCCTAGGGGCGTGCGGGGGCGGCTTCCGGGAGGAGCGGAATAGTCGTACCGGTGCGCCCGCCGCGGCGGCCGGACCGGCCCGGTCCGCAGTCGCACGTGACCTGGATCAAGGCCTGATCAGGGGGTGTGGGCGACCCCGGACGGAGGGCCGGAGGGGGCGGCACAAACGGATTTGGGCAACCGGCCCGGGACCGTGTAATGTCTTCATCGCTCGCCCCAATAGCTCAGTCGGTAGAGCGTCTCCATGGTAAGGAGAAGGTCTGCGGTTCGATTCCGCATTGGGGCTCTGGTGATCGGGAAACCCCGCTTCGGCGGGGGGACTCATCATCAAAGCGGTGTAGCTCAGTCGGTAGAGCAAGCGGCTCATAATCGCTGTGTCACCGGTTCAAGTCCGGTCACCGCTACTAACGGTAGCCGATTGCTGGGTCGGTCCTTCGATCGGCTACCCTTTTATGCGTTCATCCGTCCATCGTCCGTCCAAGGAGCACTCACGTGGCTGCCACCGACGTCCGCCCGAAGATCACGCTGGCCTGCGTGGAGTGCAAGGAGCGGAACTACATCACCAAGAAGAACCGGCGTAACAACCCGGACCGTCTTGAGATGAAGAAGCACTGCCCGCGCTGCAACTCGCACACCGCGCACCGCGAAACGCGCTGAATCAGGCTCGTACACGAGGCCGTCCCCTCTGGGGGCGGCCTCGTGTCGTTGTACGGGGTTCGTTGTACGGGGTCGTTCCCCGCGCGGGGAGTGCCCCTATTCGTCTTTCACCAGGTTTCTCAGGAGGTAGCGAGCTCATGGCGCTCGACCAGTCCTTCGTGGGGCGGACCTATCCGCCCACTCCGGCGTACGAGGTCGGCCGGGAGAAGATCCGCGAGTTCGCCGAGGCGGTGGGCGACACCCACCCGGCGTACGTCGACGTGGAGGCCGCCCGTGCGCTCGGTCACGCCGATGTGATCGCGCCGCCCACGTTCGTCTTCTCGATCACCTACCGGGCCGCCGGAGAGGTGGTGCAGGACCCGCAGTTGGGCCTGGACTACAGCCGGGTGGTCCACGGGGACCAGAAGTTCTCCTACGTGCGTCCGGTGCGGGCGGGGGACCGGCTGACGGTCACCTCGGCGATCGAGAGCATCAAGTCCTTGGCGGGCAACGACGTCATCGACATTCGCGGGGATGTGCACGACGAGGCCGGTGAGCTGGTGGTCACGGCACTCACGAAGCTGGTGGCGCGCGCTGCCGAGGAGGCGTGATGACGGCGAAGGTCTCTTACGGGTCGGTCGAGGTCGGTACGGAGCTGCCGGCGCAGTCGTTCCCGGTGACGCGGGCCACGCTCGTGCAGTACGCGGGCGCCTCGGGAGACTTCAACCCGATCCACTGGAACGAGAAGTTCGCGCGCGAGGTCGGGCTGCCGGACGTGATCGCGCACGGCATGTTCACGATGGCCGAGGCGATCCGGGTGGTCACCGACTGGGCCGGCGACCCGGGAGCGGTCGTCGACTACGGGGTGCGGTTCACGAAGCCGGTCGTCGTGCCCAACGACGACAAGGGCGCGCTGATCGAGGTCAGCGGCAAGGTCGCGGCGAAGCTCGACGACAACCTGGTCCGGGTGGATCTGGTCGCCCTGTGCGACGGCAAGAAGGTGCTGGGGATGTCCCGCGCCGTGGTCCGGCTCGCCTGAGACGTGCCGGCGGACGAACGCACGTAACGAACACACATGAGGGACGCCCGTCCGCGGAGGGGCGTCCCTCACTTGTCGTTCGTGCGCCCCGGGCCCTTGCCCCGTTGGTTATTGAGTAATAACTTACTTTCATGGCAAGGATGAGTGCGGAGGAACGGCGCGAGAGTGTCGTCCGGGCGGCGATCACCGAGTTCGCCCGCGGTGGCTACCACGGCACGTCCACCGAGGTGATCGCCCGGCGAGTCGGCGTCTCGCAGCCCTACCTCTTCCGGCTCTTCCCCAACAAGCAGGCGATCTTCATCGCCGCCGCCGAGCGCTGCCTGCAGGACACCCGCCAGGTCTTCGTGGCGGCCTCCGAAGGGCTGGAGGGGGAGGAAGCCCTGCACGCCATGGCCGGGGCGTACCAGCGGCTGATCGTCCACGACGGCGAGAAGCTGATGATGCAGATGCAGGTGTACGCGGCGGTCGCCGCGGCCGCGGCCTCCGGGGACCACGCCTTCGGGGCGTCCCTGCGGGCGGCCTGGGAGCAGATGTGGGACGACGTGCACCTGGTGCTCGGGGCCGATGTGAACGAGACGACGACGTTCCTGGCGTACGGGATGCTCGTCAACACCCTCGCCTCGCTGGGCTTCCCGGCCGAGCACCGCGTCTGGACCGGGTTCTACGACTCGGCCAGGCCCGTCGAGTGAACAGCGCGTACCGGGTGCGCCCGGTTTTCTGTCCGCAGAAGTTAGTAATCAATAACTAACCAGCAGGGGGAGACATGCCAGCAAGGGAAACAGCGGACGCCCAGCACGCCACAGCCGGCCGCGGGGGAGTGGTCTGGGTCCTGGTCATCACGAGCGTCGCCGGATTCATGGCGGCCCTCGACAACCTCGTCGTCACGACCGCCCTCCCCTCCATCCGCGAGAGCCTCGGCGGCGGCCTGGAGGAGCTGGAGTGGACGGTGAACGCGTACACCCTGACCTTCGCCGTGCTGCTGATGCTCGGAGCCGCGCTCGGGGATCGGTTCGGCAGACGGCGGCTGTTCATGGCCGGGCTCGCCGTCTTCACGGCCGCCTCGGCCGCGGCCGCCCTCTCCCCGGGCATCGAGGAGCTCATCGCCTTCCGGGCGGTCCAGGGCGTCGGCGCGGCGGTCATGATGCCGCTGACGCTCACCCTGATCGGCGCGGCCGTCCCGGCCGAGCGGCGCGGAGCGGCCCTCGGCGTCTTCGGCGCGGTGACCGGGGTGGCGGTCGCCAGCGGCCCGCTGATCGGCGGCGCGCTCACCGAGCACATCTCCTGGCAGTGGATCTTCTGGCTGAACGTGCCGATCGGCCTGTTGCTGCTGCCGCTGGCCCGGCTGCGGCTCACCGAGTCGTACGCCCCGAAGGCGCCGCTGGACATCCGCGGCACGCTCCTGGTCAGCGCGGGCCTCTTCGGCATCGTCTACGCCCTGGTCAACACCGCGAGCCACGGCTGGGGAGACCCCGTCGTCGTGACCGGGCTGATCGCGGGCACGGCGCTGCTCGGGCTGTTCGTCCGCCACGGCCTCCGGGCGGAGAACCCGATGCTGCCGATGCGGCTGTTCCGCAGCCGGGCCTTCCTCGGGATCAACGCCGCGAGCCTGCTGATGTTCCTCGGGATGTTCGGGTCGATCTTCCTGCTCAGCCAGTTCCTGCAGAACGGCCTCGGCCACTCGCCCACCGAGGCCGGACTGCGGATGCTGCCCTGGACCGGGATGCCGATCCTCGTGGCGCCCCTGGCCGGATATCTCGCCGACCGCTTCGGGGGCCGCCCGGTGGTGGTCACCGGGCTCGCGCTCCAAGCCGTCGGGCTCGCCCTGTTCGCCCTGATCATCGATCCCGGGGCGAGCTACCTCGCCCAGCTCCCCGGCCTGATCGTCGGTGGTGTCGGCATGGCGATGTACTTCGCGCCCGCCGCGAGCCTGGTGCTCTCCAGCGTCCGGCCCGGCGAGCAGGGCATCGCCTCCGGTGCCAACAACGCGCTGCGGGAGGTCGGCGGGGCGCTCGGGGTCTCCGTCCTCGCCGCCGTCTTCGCCGCGCAGGGCGGCTACGGCACCCCGAGGCTGTTCGCGGACGGGACCGTGCCCGCCGTCTGGATCGGGGCCGGCGCGGTCGCCCTGGGCGCCCTCGTCGCGCTCCTGATCCCGGGTCGCCGAGCCGCCGGCCGCCCCGCCCCGGAGCCGGAGGACCAGAGGGCGGTGGAGTCGGCGCCGGTGGCCGTCTGAGCCCCCGGACCCCGGCGTACGGTCCGTGGCCCCGCACGAGCGGCGGGGGCGCGGACCGTACTCTTGTCCCCGTGCAGGAACTCCACGACGCCCCCCTCGCCCCCCTGACCACCTTCCGGCTCGGCGGGCCCGCCGCCCGGCTGCTGACCGCCACGACCGACGCCGAGGTGATCGCCGCCGTGCGCGAGGCCGACGCGAACGGCACCCCGCTGCTGGTGATCGGCGGCGGCTCCAACCTGGTCATCGGGGACAAGGGCTTCGACGGCACCGCGCTGCGCATCGCCACGAAGGGCTTCGAGCTCTCGGGCACGACGCTGGAGCTGGCGGCCGGAGAGGTGTGGACCGACGCCGTCGCCCGGACCGTCGAGGCGGGTCTCGCGGGCATCGAGTGCCTGGCCGGCATCCCCGGATCCGCGGGCGCGACCCCCATTCAGAACGTCGGCGCGTACGGACAGGAGGTGTCCTCCACCATCACGGAGGTCGTCGCCTACGACCGGCGCACCCGGGAGACCGTGACGATTCCGAACACGGAGTGCGCGTTCTCGTACCGTCACAGTCGCTTCAAGGCCGAACCCGACCGGTTCGTGGTGCTGCGTGTCCGATTCGAGCTGGAAGGGGCGAGCGGGCTTTCCGCGCCCCTCAAGTACCCCGAAACGGCCAGGGCCATGGGCGTTGAGCAGGGCGACCGCGTGCCGCTGCCGGCCGCCCGCCAGACGGTGCTGCGGCTGCGCGCCGGCAAGGGCATGGTGCTCGACCCGGAGGACCACGACACCTGGTCGGCGGGGTCCTTCTTCACCAACCCGATCCTCGACCCGGCGGCCTTCCAGGACTTTCTCGGCCGGGTCCGCGAGCACCTCGGGCCGGACGTGACGCCCCCGGCCTTCCCCGCCGAGGACGGCCGCACCAAGACATCGGCCGCCTGGCTGATCGACCGGGCCGGATTCACCAAGGGCTACGGCAGCGGCCCCGCCCGGATCTCCACCAAGCACACCCTCGCCCTCACCAACCGGGGCGCGGCCACCACCGAGGACCTGCTCGCCCTGGCCCGCGAAGTCGTCGCCGGGGTGCACACGGCCTTCGGCGTCACCCTGGTCAACGAGCCGGTGACGGTCGGCGTCAGCCTCTGAGCCGTACGGGCACCCCACCTCGGCAGAGGCTCAGTACGCGATGCCCACGCCCTGCTTCACGGTCTCCGCGTCGTCGATCAGCGCCAGCATCGCGTGCGCCACATCGGCCCGGGAGATGGACCGCCCGCTGCGCGGCGTACCTCCCACGACCTGCCGGTAGACACCCGTGCGCGGCCCGTCCGTGAGCCGCGGCGGCCGCACCGACGTCCAGTCCGTCGCACTGGCGGCCAACGCCGCCTCCATCCGGGCGAGATCCGCGTACAGATCCGCCAGGACCGCTCCGATCCCCTTGCGCATCAGCCGGTCCACCAGCGGATCGCCCGCCGGCTCCGGCCCGACCGGCGCCGCGCTCACCACCACCAGCCGCCGCACCCCCTCGGCCTCCATCGCCGTCACGATCTGCCCGGTCAGCCGCTCGGCGACGCCGTTCGCCTTCCGGCCGCGCGACCCCAGCCCCGAGAGCACCGCGTCCCGCCCCGCCACCGCCGCCCGCACCGCGGCCGCGTCGTCCAGCCGGACGACGGCGTGCAGCGCCGCACGGTCCAGCGGCTCCGGGAGCCGGTCCGGGTCGCGGACCACGACCGTCACCTCGTGGCCCGCCGCGAGCGCCTGCCCGACGATCTCCCGACCGACGCCGCCGGTCGCCCCGAACACGGTGATCCTCATGGTGCGCCCCCTGGTGGGTGAGTGTTTACTAACCTCTAGAGTGAGTGCCTTCCCGCCCGGCCGTCAAGATTTCCGGGACACAGCCTGTTGGAGCACGCATGGACCAGAAGCCCGCCCGCGTCCGGATCGTCGACGCGGCGCACGAGCTGATGCTCTCCATCGGCCTCGCCCGGACCACCACCAAGGAGATCGCCAGGGCGGCCGGCTGCTCGGAGGCGGCGCTCTACAAATACTTCTCCGGCAAGGAAGAGCTGTTCGTCACCGTCCTCGCCGAGCGACTGCCCCGGCTCGGCAACCTGCTCGGCGAACTGACCGCCGGCGAGGGAGCCGTCCAGGGCAACCTCACCGAGATCGCCCGCGTGGCCGCTCTGTTCTACGAGCAGACCTTCCCCATGGCCGCGTCCCTGTACGCCGAACCCCAGCTCAAACGCCGCCACGAGGAGGGCGTGGGCGGGCTGGAAGCCGGGCCCCACCTGCCGATCCAGCAGCTCGACGCCTACCTGCGCGCCGAACAGGGCGCGGGCCGCATCCGGGCCGACGCGGACACCTACGCCGCCGCCTCCCTGCTGCTGGGCGCCTGCGCCCAGCGGGCCTTCGCCTACGCCGCGCTCCCCGGCGGCACGCCCCCGCAGCCCCTGGACGACTTCGCCGCCTCCCTCGCCCGTACGCTGCTCGGCGGCATCGGCCCTTAGCCGACCGGGCTCAGCTAGCCAGCCAGTCGTCGATCCCGGACAGCAGCTTCTCCCGTACGTCCACGGGGGCCGCCGACCCACGCACCGACTGCCGGGCCAGCTCGGCCAGCTCCTCGTCGGTGAAGCCGTGGTGGCGGCGCACCAGCTCGTACTGGGCGGCCAGCCGCGAACCGAACAGCAGCGGGTCGTCCGCCCCCAGCGCCATCGGCACGCCCGCGTCGAACAGAGTGCGCAGGGGGACGTCGGCGGGCTTCTCGTAGACGCCGAGCGCCACATTGGACGACGGGCAGACCTCGCAGGTGATCTGCCGCTCGGCGAGCCTGCGCAGCAGCCGGGGGTCCTCGGCGGCCCGGACGCCGTGGCCGATCCGCGAGGCGTCCAGGTCGTCGAGGCAGTCGCGCACGCTGGAGGGCCCCGACAGCTCCCCGCCGTGCGGGGCCGCCAGCAGACCGCCGTCCCGGGCGATGGCGAAGGCCCGGTCGAAGTCGCGGGCCATGCCGCGCCGTTCGTCGTTGGAGAGCCCGAAGCCGACGACGCCCCGGTCCGCGTACCGCACGGCAAGCCGGGCCAGCGTGCGGGCGTCCAGCGGGTGCTTCATCCGGTTGGCGGCGATCACCACGCGCATGTCCAGGCCGGTGTCCCGGGCGGCGCTGTCCACGGCGTCCAGGATGATCTCGATGGCCGGGATCAGCCCGCCGAGCAGCGGGGCGTACGAGGTGGGGTCGACCTGGATCTCCAGCCAGCCGGAGCCGTCCGCGACGTCCTCCTGGGCGCTCTCGCGGACCAGGCGGTGGATGTCCTCGGGGGACCGCAGGCAGGACCGGGCGATGTCGTAGAGCCGCTGGAAACGGAACCAGCCGCGCTCGTCGGTCGCCCGCAGTTTCGGTGGCTCGCCGCCGGTCAGGGCGTCGGGGAGATGTACCCCGTACTTGTCGGCGAGTTCGAGCAGGGTGGTGGGCCGCATCGACCCGGTGAAGTGCAGGTGCAGGTGGGCCTTGGGCAACAGACGTACATCACGCTCCATCGGAAGATCCTGCCGCACGGGCGGGCCGGAGCGGTAGCCGCTTTCCCCTTCCGGGGGCTGCTCGAACAAAAAAAGCGCCCCCGGCCGGAGGGGATTCCGGCGGCCGGGGGCACTCTTCGTCAGCGGTTCGCGCGGGGGTCTCAGGCCTTGGCCTCGCCCAGCAGCTTCTGGATCCGCGAGACGCCCTCGATCAGGTCCTCGTCGCCCAGGGCGTAGGAAAGGCGCAGGTAGCCCGGGGTGCCGAAGGCCTCGCCGGGCACGACGGCGACCTCGGCCTCGTCCAGGATCAGGGCGGCCAGCTCGACCGTGGTGGCCGGGCGCTTGCCGCGGATCTCCTTGCCGAGCAGGTCCTTCACCGCCGGGTAGGCGTAGAACGCGCCCTCGGGCTCCGGGCAGAACACACCGTCGATCTCGTTGAGCATCCGCACGACGATCCCCCGACGGCGGTCGAAGGCGGTGCGCATCTCCGCGACGGCGTCCAGCGGGCCGGAGACCGCGGCGAGCGCGGCGGCCTGGGCGACGTTGGAGACGTTGGAGGTGGCGTGCGACTGGAGGTTGGTCGCGGCCTTGACGACGTCCTTGGGGCCGATGATCCAGCCCACCCGCCAGCCGGTCATCGCGTACGTCTTGGCCACGCCGTTGACGACGATGCACTTGTCGCGCAGCTCGGGCACGATCGCCGGGAGCGAGGTGAACGTCGCGTCGCCGTAGACGAGGTGCTCGTAGATCTCGTCGGTCATGACCCACAGGCCGTGCTCGACGGCCCAGCGGCCGATCGCCTCGGCGTCGGCCTCGCTGTAGACCGCGCCGGTCGGGTTGGACGGCGAGACGAACAGGACGACCTTGGTCTTCTCGGTGCGCGCGGCCTCCAGCTGCTCGACGGAGACCCGGTAGCCGGTGGTCTCGTCGGCGACGACCTCGACCGGGACACCGCCGGCGAGCCGGATCGACTCGGGGTAGGTGGTCCAGTACGGGGCGGGGACGATGACCTCGTCGCCCGGGTCGAGGATCGCGGCGAAGGCCTCGTAGATGGCCTGCTTGCCGCCGTTGGTCACCAGGATCTGGCTGGCGTCGACCTCGTAGCCGGAGTCGCGCAGCGTCTTCACTGCGATGGCGGCCTTGAGCTCGGGGAGCCCGCCTGCGGGGGTGTAGCGGTGGTACTTCGGGTTGCGGCAGGCCTCGACCGCGGCGTCGACGATGTAGTCGGGCGTCGGGAAGTCGGGCTCGCCGGCCCCGAAGCCGATCACCGGACGCCCGGCGGCCTTGAGGGCCTTGGCCTTGGCGTCGACGGCGAGGGTCGCGGACTCGGAGATCGCACCGATGCGGGCGGAAACCCGGCGCTCGGACGGTGAAGTTGCAGCGCTCATGGCCCCATGCTCCCAGACCGCAAAAGCCGTCGGCACAGGGGTTTCAGGGACCGGACAGCATCCGGACAGGACCGGTCGGTAGTTGTCTGTTCGACGCGGCGGCCATGAACACGTACACTCACCTGTCGTTGGCCTTCACCAGCCACACCGTCTCCGCACCCGGTCACCGGGGAAGATGCGGTAGGTTGGTGGAAACCACCAAGGGTCGTAGCTCAATTGGTAGAGCACTGGTCTCCAAAACCAGCGGTTGGGGGTTCAAGTCCCTCCGGCCCTGCTACACACTCCTTCGCCAGGATGTGTGCGCATGTACGTACTTCATTGCACAGCCGTGCGGCTCCACCGGGCGCGGCACGGCCACGACCCGGAATCAGGTGAGTAGCGTGACGGACGCCGTGGGCTCCATCGACATGCCTGATGCTGAGGATGAAGCTCCCGAGTCGAAGAAGAAGTCTCGGAAGGGCGGCAAGCGCGGCAAGAAGGGCCCTCTGGGTCGGCTCGCGCTGTTCTACCGCCAGATCGTCGCCGAACTCCGTAAGGTTGTCTGGCCGACGCGTAGCCAGCTGACGACGTACACCTCCGTGGTGATCGTGTTCGTCGTCGTCATGATCGGTCTTGTTACCGTTCTCGACATGGGCTTCGCCCGGGTCATCAAGTACGTCTTCGGCTGATCCCGCGGAAGGCGTCCGACCCGGCGCCCCTTTCGCACGTTCCACCCTTTGTATCCAGGAAGAAGCAGCCATCGTGTCTGACCCGAACCTGAACGACGCCGTCGAGCCCGAGGCCGGCGCCTCAGAGTCCGCCAAGGACGAGCTCGACATCGTTGAGGCTGCTGACTCCGTGGATCCGGACCAGGCCGAGGCCGCCGATATCGCTGCGGGCGAGCCCGCCGAGGAAGCCGCCGTGACCGTCGAGTCCGACGAAGACGCAGGCGCGGAGGCCGTCGAGGAAGAGGCCGCCGAGGCGGTCGAGGCCGACGAGGAGAGCGCCGACGAGGAAGAGGCCGAGCCGGCCGCCCCCGTCGACCCCGTCGCCGCGCTGCGCGACGAGCTCCGCACCCTCCCCGGCGAGTGGTACGTCATCCACACGTACGCCGGTTACGAGAAGCGCGTGAAGGCCAACCTGGAGCAGCGAGCCGTCTCGCTGAACGTGGAGGAGTTCATCTACCAGGCCGAGGTGCCTGAAGAGGAAATCGTCCAGATCAAGAACGGCGAGCGCAAGAACGTCCGGCAGAACAAGCTCCCCGGCTACGTGCTGGTGCGCATGGACCTGACGAACGAGTCCTGGGGCGTCGTGCGGAACACGCCGGGCGTCACCGGCTTCGTGGGCAACGCCTACGACCCGTACCCGCTGACCCTGGACGAGATCGTCAAGATGCTCGCCCCGGAGGCCGAGGAGAAGGCCGCCCGCGAGGCCGCCGAGGCCGAGGGCAAGCCGGCTCCGTCCCGCAAGGTCGAGGTCCAGGTGCTGGACTTCGAGGTCGGCGACTCGGTCACCGTCACCGACGGTCCGTTCGCCACGCTGCAGGCCACGATCAACGAGATCAACGCCGACTCGAAGAAGGTCAAGGGCCTCGTCGAGATCTTCGGCCGCGAGACGCCGGTCGAGCTGAGCTTCGACCAGATCCAGAAGAACTAGCGCTTCCCGCCGGTTTCTGGACACATGCCTACCCAGCAGGTCAGAGGGGCTTCACGGCCGCTCTGACCTGTTGGTTTTTGGTCGCGCAGCTATACCCGTTATCGTTGTGCGGTATGCCTCCATCCGGATGACCGGAATCGGCGGCGAAACACTCTCATAGGACCCGGAGAGAGCAATGCCTCCCAAGAAGAAGAAGGTCACGGGGCTTATCAAGCTCCAGATCAACGCCGGTGCGGCGAACCCGGCCCCGCCGGTCGGCCCCGCGCTCGGTCAGCACGGCGTCAACATCATGGAGTTCTGCAAGGCCTACAACGCCGCGACCGAGTCGCAGCGTGGCATGGTCGTGCCGGTGGAGATCACGGTCTACGAGGACCGCTCCTTCACCTTCATCACGAAGACTCCGCCGGCCGCCAAGCTGATCCTCAAGGCCGCGGGTGTGGACAAGGGCTCCGGCGAGCCGCACAAGACCAAGGTCGCCAAGCTGACGGCCGACCAGGTCCGCGAGATCGCCACGACGAAGCTTCCCGACCTGAACGCCAATGACCTCGACGCCGCGTCGAAGATCATTGCCGGCACCGCCCGTTCCATGGGCATCACGGTCGAAGGCTGATTCAGCCCCGTACCCCCCAGTGGTAGGACCAAGCGCTGGTCCGCACCACGACTCCACACTCTGAAACCACAGGAGTAGAAGTGAAGCGCAGCAAGAACCTCCGCGCTGCGGACGCCAAGATCGACCGGGAGCGCAACTACGCCCCGCTCGAGGCCGTCCGTCTCGCCAAGGAAACCTCTACCACGAAGTTCGACGGCACCGTCGAGGTCGCCTTTGCCCTGGGTGTCGACCCGCGCAAGGCCGACCAGATGGTCCGCGGCACCGTGAACCTCCCGCACGGCACCGGCAAGACCGCCCGGGTCCTGGTCTTCGCGACCGGTGACCGTGCTGCGGCCGCGGAAGCCGCCGGAGCCGACATCGTCGGCGCCGACGAGCTCATCGACGAGGTGGCGAAGGGCCGTCTGGACTTCGACGCCGTCGTCGCGACCCCGGACCTCATGGGCAAGGTCGGCCGCCTCGGCCGCGTGCTCGGTCCGCGTGGTCTGATGCCGAACCCGAAGACCGGCACCGTCACCCCCGACGTCGTGAAGGCTGTCAACGACATCAAGGGCGGCAAGATCGAGTTCCGCGTCGACAAGCACTCGAACCTGCACTTCATCATCGGCAAGACCTCGTTCGACGAGACCAAGCTGGTGGAGAACTACGCAGCGGCGCTGGACGAGATCCTGCGTCTGAAGCCGTCCGCCGCCAAGGGCCGCTACATCAAGAAGGCCACCCTGGCCACCACGATGGGCCCCGGCATCCCGCTGGACGCCAACCGCACCCGCAACCTCCTCGTCGAGGAGGACCCGGCCGCCGTCTGAGCCCTCGCGCTCACCCGGTAGCCGCGTCGCACGCGTGCTCTGTGGACGGGCCCCGCAACCTTTAGAGGTGCGGGGCCCGTCCTCGTATCCGTAAGGCCCCTGCCTGTCAGTGCCCTGTGGCACGGTGGTGCGGGGGACGAAAGCCGATACGAGGGGCGGACCGACAGCATGAGGACGAGCACGGCACGACGTATGGGCACGGCTCTGGCCGTCGCGGCGGCACTGACGTCGATGGCCGCCTGCAGCGGCTCCGAGGGCTCGGCGGACCCCGCCGACTCCGGCACGGGCAAGGCGGGCGCCGTCGGCAAGGCGAGCCCTGTCGCCGCCCTGAAGCAGGTGCAGCAGAAGACCGGCGGCGCCCAGTCCGCGAAGGTCGAGGGCACCACCGAGATGGGCAGCGCCGTCTCCATGAAGCAGTCCGGGGTCATCGGCTGGGCGGACGGACTCTCCGGCGCCCTGACCATCACCTACACCGGCGGCACCATGGGCGACGCCCTGAAGCAGGCCGGCGGCGACGGATCGGTCCAGGCGCGCTACTTCAAGGACGCGTACTACGCCAACATGGGCGCCGGCATGGCGGCCAACACCGGCGGCAAGAGCTGGATCCGGTACTCCTACAAGGACCTCGCCGAGCTGGGCGGGGCCTCCGGCGAGGTCATGCAGGACCAGGTCCGCAACAGCACGCCCGACCAGGGAGTGAAGGCGCTCCTGGCCTCCGGCGACGTCAAGAAGGTGGGCCAGGAGGACGTCCGCGGGGTCTCCGCGACGCACTACTCCGGCACGGTCGACGTGGCCGACCTGACCGCGAAGAACAGCGACCTGGACGCGAAGCAGCTCGCCGAGTTCAAGGAGCAGCTGGCCCTGGCCGGGGTGACCACCCAGACCGTCGACATCTGGGTCGACGAGAGGGACCTGCTGGTGAAGAAGACCGAGCGCGGCGAGATGAAGACCGGCGCGTTCAACTCGACGCTCTTCTACAGCGACTACGGCACCGAGGTCCCCTCCGACAAGCCGGCGGCCTCGGACACCGTGGACTTCAAGGAGCTGCTGAAGCAGGGCGCTACCCCGGGCGGCGCCTCCTGACACCTCCCGCACGGGACGAACAGGGACGGATTTGCCCGTCGCCCGTCCGGTCGCGTACTCTCACCAGGAAGCCAAAGACCGCTGGTCGTCGCTGTGCCTCGTCAGAGGGACGGTGACCGAAGGTTCCGCTAGATCGGACGACCTGCGCAGGTGACTGTGGAACGCTCCCGGACTCTGTTCGGTCGAGCCGCGCCCTGGCACTTGTGCTGGGGCGTTTCGTCTTTCCCGGCCCCTTCTGAGCGGTCCTCATCACCCGGAAGGAGGCCGACGCTCATGGCAAGGCCCGACAAGGCTGCCGCGGTAGCCGAGCTGACGGACCAGTTCCGCAGCTCGAACGCCGCCGTGCTGACCGAGTACCGGGGTCTCACCGTGGCACAGCTCAAGGAGCTGCGCCGTTCGCTCGGTGAGAACGCCCAGTACGCCGTGGTGAAGAACACGCTGACCAAGATTGCGGCCAACGAGGCCGGGATCGACACGCTGGACGACCTGTTCTCGGGTCCGACGGCGGTTGCCTTCGTCACCGGTGACCCGGTGGAGTCGGCGAAGGGTCTTCGTGACTTCGCCAAGGACAACCCCAACCTCATCATCAAGGGCGGTGTCCTTGACGGTAAGGCGCTGTCCGCCGATGAGATCAAGAAGCTCGCGGACCTCGAGTCCCGCGAGGTTCTGCTCTCCAAGCTGGCCGGTGCTTTCAAGGGCAAGCAGACGCAGGCGGCGCAGGTCTTCCAGGCCCTGCCCTCCAAGTTCGTCCGCACCGCGGAAGCTCTTCGCGCCAAGAAGGAAGAGCAGGGCGGTGCCGGTACTCCGGCTCCCGCCGAGGCCGCCGAGTAATTTCGCTCAGCGGTCCAGCGGGCTCCACGTACGCCCGCCGACATATACATCCGGCACCTGCCGAATAGTGGAAGGACGCCTATCATGGCGAAGCTGTCCCAGGACGACCTGCTCGCGCAGTTCGAAGAGATGACCCTCATCGAGCTCTCCGAGTTCGTGAAGGCCTTCGAGGAGAAGTTCGACGTCACCGCCGCCGCGGCCGTCGCCGTCGCCGGTCCCGCCCAGGGCGGCGCCCCGGCCGAGGCCGAGGCCGAGCAGGACGAGTTCGACGTCATCCTCACCGGTGCCGGCGAGAAGAAGATCCAGGTCATCAAGGTCGTGCGTGAGCTGACCTCGCTGGGTCTGAAGGAGGCCAAGGACCTCGTCGACGGCACCCCGAAGCCGGTCCTCGAGAAGGTCGCCAAGGAGGCCGCCGAGAAGGCTGCCGAGTCCCTCAAGGCCGCCGGCGCTTCCGTCGAGGTCAAGTAACACCTCGGGAGTCCTCCGGACTCCCTGGGCGCCGTCAGGCGCCCTAGCCAAGGGCGATCACCCATCCGGGTGGTCGCCCTTCGGCGTGCCCGTGGCGGGTGCCTTGCTCTTCCGCCGACGACGAGTAGGGTGATCTTCGCCGTGCGCCTCTCGCGGGCCCCTCAGGGGCGTCCTGCGGGCATCCTGGGGGCGGCCGGTGAAGGCTCCTGGAGGTCCGATCGGACCGGCGGGCCTTGACGAACCGGACGCGGCGCGCAATTCTCAGGACGCGTCCTCACTTCGATCCGTATCCGAGGCATGGATCGAGAGTGAAGAGGGCAGTAAAGAAGAGCGCGCCCCGCGCGAGGGCTAGGGCTAGACATAGGTGTTGAGAACAGCTGTTGAGAGCAACGTGGGTCTCTGAGAACCCCGACTGGACATCAGTGTGCCGCTTGGCTACACTGACCCTTTGCGCTGCCTGTTAGCTGCCTCCTGCCCGTCACCAGGGGCATGCCCACGCTGAAGCACCGATGACCGACCCCCTCCGACCTGGTCGTTTGCGACCGATTCGGAACGGCCTGTCTTTGTGTCCAGAGTGGGACCGGTACGCGCGTAGTGAGTCCGAGCCCTCGGAAGGACCCCCTCTTGGCCGCCTCGCGCAACGCCTCGACCGCGAATACGAACAACGGTGCCAGCACCGCCCCGCTGCGCATCTCTTTTGCAAAGATCAAGGAGCCCCTCGAGGTTCCGAACCTCCTCGCGCTGCAGACCGAGAGCTTTGACTGGCTCCTCGGCAACGCCGCCTGGAAGGCTCGCGTCGAGGCTGCTCTGGACAGTGGACAAGACGTCCCCACCAAGTCCGGCCTGGAGGAGATCTTCGAGGAGATCTCACCGATCGAGGACTTCTCCGGGTCGATGTCGCTTACGTTCCGCGACCACCGCTTCGAGCCCCCGAAGAACTCGATCGACGAGTGCAAGGAGCGCGACTTCACGTTCGCCGCGCCGCTCTTCGTCACGGCCGAGTTCACCAACAACGAGACCGGCGAGATCAAGTCCCAGACGGTCTTCATGGGCGACTTCCCGCTCATGACCAACAAGGGCACCTTCGTCATCAACGGCACCGAGCGTGTCGTCGTGTCGCAGCTGGTCCGCTCGCCGGGTGTCTACTTCGACTCCTCCATCGACAAGACGTCCGACAAGGACATCTTCTCCGCCAAGATCATCCCCTCCCGGGGTGCCTGGCTGGAGATGGAGATCGACAAGCGCGACATGGTCGGTGTCCGCATCGACCGCAAGCGCAAGCAGTCCGTCACCGTCCTCCTCAAGGCTCTCGGCTGGACCACCGAGCAGATCCTCGAAGAGTTCGGCGAGTACGAGTCGATGCGCGCCACCCTGGAGAAGGACCACACCCAGGGCCAGGACGACGCGCTGCTCGACATCTACCGCAAGCTGCGTCCGGGCGAGCCGCCGACCCGCGAGGCCGCTCAGACGCTGCTCGAGAACCTCTACTTCAACCCGAAGCGCTACGACCTCGCGAAGGTCGGCCGCTACAAGGTGAACAAGAAGCTCGGCGCCGATGAGCCGCTGGACGCCGGGGTGCTCACCACCGACGACGTCATCGCGACCATCAAGTACCTGGTCAAGCTGCACGCCGGTGAGACCGAGACGACCGGTGAGTCGGGTCGCGAGATCGTCGTCGAGACCGACGACATCGACCACTTCGGCAACCGTCGTCTGCGTAACGTCGGCGAACTCATCCAGAACCAGGTCCGTACGGGCCTGGCGCGGATGGAGCGCGTCGTGCGTGAGCGCATGACCACCCAGGACGTCGAGGCGATCACGCCGCAGACCCTGATCAACATCCGGCCGGTCGTCGCCTCCATCAAGGAGTTCTTCGGCACCAGCCAGCTGTCGCAGTTCATGGACCAGAACAACCCGCTGTCGGGTCTCACCCACAAGCGCCGTCTGTCGGCTCTTGGCCCGGGTGGTCTCTCCCGTGAGCGGGCCGGCTTCGAGGTCCGAGACGTGCACCCGTCCCACTACGGACGCATGTGCCCGATCGAGACCCCCGAAGGCCCGAACATCGGTCTGATCGGTTCGCTCGCCTCGTACGGCCGCGTCAACGCGTTCGGCTTCATCGAGACGCCGTACCGCAAGGTCGTCGACGGCCAGGTCACCGACGACGTCGACTACATCACGGCCGACGAGGAGGACCGCTTCGTCATCGCCCAGGCGAACGCGATCCTCTCCGAGGAGCTGCGCTTCACCGAGCCCCGCGTCCTGGTCCGCCGTCGTGGCGGAGAGGTCGACTACGTGCCCGGCACGGACGTCGACTACATGGACGTCTCGCCGCGCCAGATGGTGTCCGTCGCGACCGCGATGATCCCCTTCCTGGAGCACGACGACGCCAACCGTGCCCTCATGGGCGCGAACATGATGCGGCAGGCGGTGCCGCTCATCAAGTCCGAGGCCCCGCTCGTCGGCACCGGCATGGAGTACCGCTGCGCCACCGACGCCGGTGACGTGCTCAAGGCCGAGAAGGACGGTGTGGTCCAGGAGGTCTCCGCGGACTACATCACCGTCACGAACGACGACGGCACGTACACCACGTACCGCATCGCCAAGTTCATGCGCTCCAACCAGGGCACCTCGGTGAACCAGAAGGTCGTCGTCTCCGAGGGCGACCGGGTCATCGCGGAGCAGGTCCTCGCCGACGGTCCGGCCACCGAGAACGGTGAGATGGCCCTCGGCAAGAACCTCCTCGTGGCGTTCATGCCGTGGGAGGGTCACAACTACGAGGACGCGATCATCCTGTCGCAGCGCCTCGTGCAGGACGACGTCCTCTCCTCGATCCACATCGAGGAGCACGAGGTCGACGCCCGTGACACCAAGCTCGGCCCGGAGGAGATCACCCGGGACATCCCGAACGTCTCCGAAGAGGTCCTCGCCGACCTCGACGAGCGCGGCATCATCCGTATCGGTGCCGAGGTCGTCGCCGGTGACATCCTCGTCGGCAAGGTCACGCCCAAGGGCGAGACCGAGCTGACCCCCGAGGAGCGCCTGCTCCGCGCGATCTTCGGTGAGAAGGCGCGCGAGGTGCGCGACACCTCGCTGAAGGTGCCGCACGGTGAGATCGGCAAGGTCATCGGCGTCCGTGTCTTCGACCGCGAAGAGGGCGACGAGCTGCCGCCGGGCGTGAACCAGCTGGTCCGCGTCTACGTGGCGCAGAAGCGCAAGATCACCGATGGTGACAAGCTCGCCGGCCGTCACGGCAACAAGGGCGTCATCTCGAAGATCCTGCCGATCGAGGACATGCCGTTCCTGGAGGACGGCACCCCGGTCGACATCATCCTCAACCCGCTGGGTGTCCCGTCCCGAATGAACCCGGGACAGGTCCTGGAGATCCACCTCGGCTGGCTCGCCAGCCGCGGCTGGGACGTCTCCGGCCTCGGTGACGAGTGGGCCAAGCGCCTGCAGTCCATCGGCGCCGACCAGGTCCCCCCGGGCACCAACGTCGCCACGCCCGTCTTCGACGGTGCGCGCGAGGACGAGATCACCGGCCTCTTCCAGGCCACGATCCCCAACCGCGACGGTGACCGCCTGGTGCAGCCCTCCGGCAAGGCCCAGCTCTACGACGGCCGCTCCGGCGAGCCGTTCCCGGAGCCGGTCTCGGTCGGCTTCATGTACATCCTCAAGCTCCACCACCTGGTCGACGACAAGCTGCACGCGCGTTCGACCGGTCCGTACTCCATGATCACCCAGCAGCCGCTGGGTGGTAAGGCTCAGTTCGGTGGACAGCGCTTCGGTGAGATGGAGGTGTGGGCCCTTGAGGCTTACGGCGCCGCGTACGCCCTCCAGGAGCTCCTGACGATCAAGTCCGACGACGTGACCGGCCGCGTGAAGGTCTACGAGGCCATCGTCAAGGGCGAGAACATCCCCGAGCCCGGCATTCCCGAGTCCTTCAAGGTGCTCATCAAGGAAATGCAGTCGCTCTGCCTCAACGTGGAGGTGCTGTCCTCGGACGGCATGTCCATCGAGATGCGCGACACGGACGAGGACGTCTTCCGTGCGGCGGAGGAACTCGGTATCGACCTGTCCCGGCGCGAGCCGAGCAGCGTCGAAGAGGTCTGACGGGCCGGCCGGCCGCCCAAACCCCCCCGGGCCGCCCCCCCCCCCCCCCCGGGGACCCAAGATTTGTTGGGGAG
>NZ_JBHXJG010000038.1:0-38488 GCF_042723425.1 Streptomyces sp. NPDC058375
GCACCGGAACGGTGCCGCACCCGCCGCGGGCGCGGGCGTCGCGGCGGTGTCCCAGGGCCGGATCGGCAACTGGGCGTTGGTCGGCGGGCTCGCGCTGCTGACCGTGCTGGTCGTCCTCCTCGACGCCACGACGGGCAACGACCTGCGGGTCGTGCCGTTGCTCGTGGTCGTCCCGGCACTGGCCTCCGTCTACTGCAGTCTCCGCCAGACCATCTGGGTCGCGGTGTGGATCACCACGGTCGTCGTCGGCTTCCGGGCCGGCGCGGACGGCACCTTCTGGGACTTCGTCTTCGGGATCGGCTTCGCCGTACTGGCCTGCGCCCTCGGGGTCGCCGCCTGCGCGGCGCGCATCCGGCACGCCACCGAAATGGCGCGGCTGCGGTCCGCCGCCGTCACCCTCCAGCGCCAGATCCTGCGGCCGCTGCCCGTCGTGACCGACCACGTCTTCGCGTACGGGCTCTACGAGCCGATCGAGGAGGACCGCTTCGTCGGCGGAGACATCTATGAGGTCGTCGAGTCGCCCTACGGAACCCGGGTGATCATCGGAGACGTCCAGGGCAAGGGGCTCGCGGCCATCGGCGCCGGGTTCGCGGCCATCGCCGCGTTCCGCGAGGCGGCCTTCCGCGAACGCACGCTGACCGGGGTGGCCCAGGCGCTGGAGGACGCCGTCGTCCGGCACAACGAGTTCTCCGCCCAGACCGGCGAGGCCGAACGCTTCGTGACCGCGCTCGTGCTCGGCTTCGACGGGGGCGGCCGGGTGGAGGCCGTGAACTGCGGTCATCTGCCACCCCGGCTGCTGCACGACGGCCGGGCCTCGGCCGTCACGCTCCACCGGACGTACATCCCCCTCGGCCTGGCCGGGCTCAGCCGGGAGACCCGTACGACCGAGTCCTTCGACCTCCCGCCGGAGGCCACACTCCTCGTCGTCACCGACGGGGTGACCGAGGCCCGCGACGCCGCCGGCGCCTTCTACCCGCTGGACGAACGGGTGGTGGCCTGGGCCGGGCACGGGCCGCGCGAACTGCTCGACGCGCTCCATGCGGACCTGGAGGACTTCTCCGGAGGCGTGCGGCGCGACGACGTCGCCGCGCTGGCCCTGCTCCGGGCCCCCGCAGCCGTGCCCGCCGACGCGGTCGCCGGAGACGCGGTCGCCGGGGACGTGACCCGTGGCGACGCGGTCCGCGGCGGCGATGTAGATGGCGCTGCCGCTGCGGGGGAGAACGACCGGCAGGCCGCCGCAACCGCAGTCTGAGAGCGTGCCGCGCCCGCAGCGGCCGTCCCTGATGTCCCCATGAGACGAATGTCGCGTGGGGACATTTGCAGGTGTACGGTACATGTATGACTCCGGAACGGAAGATCCCGGAACGGCGCAGCCGCAAGGCGCGCCGCACCCGCGACACCCTGGCGCAGGCCGCGTTCGAGCTCGTGCTCGACCGGGGGCTGCGCAACGTGACAGTCGAGGAGATCGCGGAGGCCGCGGATGTCGACCGCCGTACGTTCAGCCGGTACTTCGGGAGCAAGGAGGCCGCCGCTCTCGACTCCCTGCGGGGCGACGGCGACCGCATCAACGCGGCCCTGCGCGCCCGACCAGCCCCGGAACCCCCGCTCCTCGCCTACCGGCGGGCCGTTCTCGACTGGCTCGCCGACCCCGGGGCGGAGCCCTGGCACCGTCGCCCCCGGATCTTCGACCTGCTGGTCGTCGCCGAGGAGGAGCCGACCCTCTACGCCGTCTTCCAGCACATCAGGGTGGACGCGCAGGAGGACTCGGTCGCCATCGTCGCGGACCGGCTCGGCGTCGACCCCCGGCAGGACATCCGGCCCGCCGTGACCGTTGCCGCCGGTGCGGGCGCGCTGCTCGCCGCGCAGGCCGCCTGGGTGCGCGGGGGCCGGCCGGACGCCCTGCCCGAACTGGTCACCGAGGCCTTCGACGCGCTGGCCGCCGACCTGCTCGGCGAACCGCGCCCCGGTCCGGAGCAGCACCGCAGCGCCACTCGCACCATCAGCACCACAGAAGAAGCAGCAGAAACAGAGGCAACCTCATGAGCACCGAGCACAGCGCCACGCCCACCCCCGCAGCCGCAGCCGCGGACCGGACCGAGTTCGCGGGCCGCACGGCCCTCGTCACCGGCGGAGCCTCCGGCATCGGCCTCGCCCTGACGCGGCGTCTCGCCGCCGGCGGCGCGGCGGTCGTCGTCGCTGACTACGACGAGGAGAACGCGCGCAAGGCCGCCGCCGAGCTGGAGAGCACCGGAGCCAGGGCCGCCGCCGTCGCGATGGACGTCACCGACCCGGCCTCCGTCGAGGCGGGCGTGCGGTTCGCGGTGGCCACCTTCGGGGCCCTCCACCTGGCGGTGAACAACGCCGGTATCGCGGGCCCCAGCAGCCCCACCGGTGAGTACCCGGTCGAGGACTGGAACCGCGTCGTCGCCACCAACCTCAGCGGCGTCTTCCACTCGATGCGCTACGAACTGCCCGCCATCCTCGCGGCGGGCGGCGGCGCGATCGTCAACATGTCGTCCATCCTCGGCACCAACGGCTTCGCAGGCTCGCCCGCCTACGTCGCGGCCAAGCACGGCGTCGTCGGCCTCACCAAGACGGCGGCCCTCGAATACGCAGCCCAAAACGTCCGCATCAACGCGGTCGGCCCCGGCTTCATCGACACCCCGCTCCTGCGGAACGCCGACCCCGCCGCCCGCGAGCACCTGATCTCCCTGCACCCGGCCGGGCGCCTCGGGACGGCGGAGGAGGTCGCCGAACTGGCCGCCTTCCTGCTCTCGGACAAGGCCTCCTTCATCCACGGCAGCTACCACCTGGTGGACGGCGGCTACTCCGCCCCGTGACGAGGCCCCGAGTGGCGGGCGGGGGACGCGCGGGCGAGAAAGAGAACACGGGGGCCGGCGGGACCGGGCAAGAAGCAAGGAAGAAGCGAGGAGACCCATGAAAGCCGTTCAGTACCGAGCCGCCGGCGCCGCCCCCGAGGTCGTCACCGTGCCGGACCCCGAGCCCGGCCCCGGCCAGGTCCTGCTGAAGGTCACCGCCGCCGGCGTCTGCCACTCCGACATCGCCGTGATGAGCTGGCCCGCCGACCAGATCCCCTTCCCGCTGCCGCTCACCCTGGGCCACGAGGGCGTCGGCACGGTCGCCGCGCTCGGTGACGGCGTCGACGGCTTCGCGTTCGGCGACTCGGTCGCGGTGTACGGGCCCTGGGGCTGCGGCACCTGTGTGAACTGCGCCGAGGGCAAGGAGAACTACTGCCTGCGCGCCAAGGAGCTCGGCATCATGCCGCCCGGCCTCGGCGCCCCGGGCGCGATGGCCGAGTACATGATCGTCGACAACCCTCGCCACCTCGTCCCGATCGGCGGCCTCGACCCGGTGAAGACGGTGCCCCTCACCGACGCCGGACTCACTCCGTACCACGCGATCGTGCGCTCCCTGGCGAAGCTCGTGCCCGGCTCCACCGCCGTCGTCATCGGCACCGGCGGCCTCGGCCATGTCGCGATCCAGCTGCTGCGCGCCATGACGGCCGCCCGGGTGATCGCCCTCGACGTGACCGAGGACAAGCTCGCCCTGGCCAGGACCGTCGGCGCGCAGGAAGCGGTCATCTCCGACGAGAAGGCGGCCGCCCGCGTCATGGAGCTGACCGGCGGACTCGGCGCCCACGTGGTCCTCGACTTCGTCGGGGCGCCGCCCACCGTGCGGACCGCCGGAGCCGTCGCCCGCGTGGACGGCGACGTCACCATCGTCGGCATCGGCGGTGGCGCGCTCCCGGTCGGCTTCGGGACGCTTCCGTACGGGGCCAATGTCTGCGCGCCCTACTGGGGCTCGCGCAAGGAACTCGCCGAGGTCCTCGACCTGGCCCACGCCGGAGCGGTGGACGTGCACGTGGAGACGTACTCCCTCGACGAGGCCCCGCTGGCGTACGAGCGCCTCCACGACGGCAGGATCAACGGCCGGGCGGTCATCCTGCCCAACGGCTGAACTCCCTCGTCGCCGCCCCCGCCCCGGCCTACTGCCGCCACCGGGGCGGGCGGCCGGAAAATTCTCGGCAGCGATGCCCCGCCCGCCGCTAGACTGGCCGACATGGGTTCGTACCGCTTCTACTTCTTCCGCTGATTCCCGGCCCGGACGGCCGCAGCGCGCCACACCGCGCGTCTTTCTGGGACGCCCCGGTGGCGATCTCCTCGTGACGATGTCCCGGTGACGTCGACGCGACCCCGCGCGCCCGCCGCCGTCCCCTCCGCCGTCCGGCATCCACGCCCCGCTCCCGCCGCGCTTCCGTGCGCGCCGACGCGGGCCGTCACCCAGGGAAAAGGCACCCATGCACCCCCAGCGCGACCGCGCTCAACTGGCCATGAAGGACGTCTCCAAGGCGTACGGGGACCGCTCCGTACTCGACCAGGTGACCCTCACCGTCCGGCCCGGTGAGAAGACCGCCGTCATCGGCGAGAACGGCTCCGGAAAGTCCACCCTGCTCCGCCTGCTGGCCGGGGCCGAAGCGCCGGACACCGGTGAGGTCACCGTCCGGTTCCCCGGCGGCACCGGCTACCTCGCCCAGACCCTCGACCTCGACCCGGCCGACACCGTGCAGGACGCCGTCGACGCGGCCCTCGCCGAACTGCGCGACCTCGAACACCGGATCCGTGAGGCGGAGGCCGGCCTCTCGGAGCGCAAGCCCGGCGACCCGGGGCCCACGGACGCGGAACTCGCCGCGTACGGAGACCTCCTCACCGCTTACGAGGACCGCGACGGCTACCGGGCCGACGCCCGCACCGAAGCGGCCCTGCACGGCCTCGGCCTGGCCCACCTCACCCACAGCCGCCCGCTCGGCACGCTGTCCGGCGGCGAGCAGTCCCGGCTCGCGCTCGCCTGCGTGCTGGCCGCCGCCCCCGAACTGCTGCTGCTCGACGAGCCGACCAACCACCTCGACGCCCGCGCTGTCGGCTGGCTGGAGGACCATCTGCGCGCCCACCGGGGGACCGTCGTGGCGATCACCCACGACCGGGCGTTCCTGGAGCGGGTCACCTCGGTGATCCTGGAGGTCGACCGGGACCTCCGCACGGTCACGCGGTACGGGGACGGCTGGGACGGCTACCGCACCGCCAAGGCCGCGGCCCGCCGCCGCTGGGCCCAGGAGCACGAGGAGTACCTGGCGGACCTGGCCCGGACCGAGGCGCTGGTCGAGGCGGCGGGAACGCGGCTCGCGGCCACCGGAGGTGACCCGAAACAGGGCTTCGGCAAGCACCGCCGCTCGCACGAGGCCAAACTGTCGGGCCAGGTCAGAGCGGCCCGGACCCGCCTGGACGCCCTGCGCAGGTCTCCCGTACCGCCCCCGCCCAGGCCGCTCGCCTTCACCGGCCGCCCGTACGTCACCACGGAGACGGGCGCGGTGGAGCGCCCAGCAGGAACCACGGTCGCAGCCGAAACCGCCGCCGTAACCGAAGCCGGGACCGGGACTGGGACCGGGACAGCCGACGCGACCGGCACAGCGGACCTCGCCGCCCGAACCCCGGCCGGAACCGGCACGGGAACCACCGCCGGACCCGACACCGGGCCCACCGACGCGGCCGGCACGGCGGGCCGCGCGAGGGCCCTCGTGGAGCTGGACTCCGTCGCCGTAGGGGACCGACTCCACCTCCCCTCCCTGCGCGTGACAGCGGGAGCCCGTCTCCTGGTGACCGGCGAGAACGGGGCCGGCAAGACCACCCTGCTGCGGGTCCTCGCGGGCGACCTCACTCCCGACACGGGCACGGTCACCCGCCACGCCCGCATCGGCTACCTCCCGCAGGAACTGCCCGCCCGGCCGACCCGGCGCACCCTGCTCGCCACCTTCGCGGCGGGCCGGCCCGGCTTCCCCGACGAGTACGCGGACGATCTCCTGGCCCTCGGCCTGTTCCGCCCCGAGGACCTCGACGTGCCCGTCGCGTCGCTCTCCATCGGGCAGCAACGCAGGCTGGCACTGGCCCGGCTGGTGACCCGGCCGGCCGATCTGCTGGTGCTGGACGAGCCGACGAACCACATCGCACTGAGCCTGGTCGAGGAGCTGGAGCAGGCCCTCGACCAGTACCGGGGCGCGGTCGTCGTCGTCTCGCACGACCGCAGCTTCCGGGCCCGCTTCACCGGTGACGTCCTGGAACTGCGCGCAGGCCGCCCGGCGGGTGCGACCCCGGCCCCGGCCTACGCGTCCGGGGAGGCGGCCGTCCCGCGCACCCGAGCGCGCAGCCGGTCGACGAACACCCGCTGACCGACGATCAGCCGCTCGGCGGCCTGCTCCGGCGTGCACCAGGCGAACCGGTCCATCTCCGGGAACTCCTGCTGCACGCCGGACCCGCGCGGCCACTCCATCGTGAACGTTCCCGGCACGACGGACGCCACGTTCAGCTCCGCCTCCAGGGCCCACACCGTCACCTTCTTGCCGCTGCGCTGCCGGGAATCGCCCAGCGCGATCCACGCACCCGGCGGGACCGGCACCCCCAGCTCCTCTGTGAACTCCCGGCGCGCCGCGTCCTCCGCGGCCTCCTCCGGCCCGTACTCCCCCTTCGGCACCGACCAGGCGGCGGCCTCGCGCCCCGCCCAGAACGGCCCGCCCATGTGCCCGATCAGCACCTCGACATCCCGCTCGCCCGCGTCCTCCACGACCCGGAAGAGAAGGAGCCCCGCACTGCGCCTGCCTGTCGACATGTCGTCAAGTCTGAGGCGACGGAGTGCGGGGCGCCAGATGAGGCGCTACGTCTTGCGATAGCCGTACGCCTCCGAGGCCGCCGCCTCCACCGCCGCGAGGTCACCGCCCGCCGAAGCGGTCACCACAGCGGCCACCGCGCCCTCCACGAACGGCGCGTCCACGAGCCGGGTGTTCTCGGGCAGTTCGTCGCCCTCGGCGAGCATGGCCTTCACCGTGAGGACCGCGCTGCCCAGATCCACCAGCACCGCGACGCCCGCACCCCGGTCCACCGAGGCGGCGGCCCGCCCGATCAGCTCCGCGCTCGTCCCGAGCCCGCCGTTCGGGAGACCGCCGGCCGGGGCGACCGGCGCGGTCACCCCTCCGGCGGCGAGCCCCCGGGCCAGCTCGGCGACCGACTCGGCGACCGGACCGCTGTGGGAGACCAGCACGATGCCCACCTGTCGCTCGTCGCTCACGCGCCCTCCCCGTCCGCCGCCGTCGCCGCCGTCGCCGCCAGGGCCTCGACCAGCAGCGCCGCCGAGGTCGCGCCCGGGTCCTGATGCCCGATGCTGCGCTCACCGAGATAACTGGCCCTGCCCTTGCGCGCCTGCAACGGCACCGTCGCCACAGCGCCCGCACGAGCCGCCTTCGCGGCGCCGTCGAACGAGGTGGCGAGCGCCTCCGCCGCAGGTAGCAGCGCGTCGAGCATCGTCTTGTCCCCGGCCTGGGCGCCACCCAGCTGCCCCACCGCGGCGACCCCCGCCGCGAACGCCTGGGCGAGCTGTTCCCGGGTCACCTCACCCTCGTCGCCGAGCGCCTTGCCCGTACGGCGCAGCAACGTCCCGTACAGCGGGCCGGACGCCCCGCCGACGGTGGAGATGAGCTGCCGTCCCGCCAGGGCGAGCACCGCACCGGGGGTGGCGGGGGCGTCCTTCTCCAGAACCTCGGTCACCGCCGCGAAGCCGCGCTGGAGGTTGCTGCCGTGATCGGCGTCCCCGATCGCCGAGTCCAGCTCGGTCAGATGGTTCGCCTCACGCTCCACGGACGCCGCGACGGCGGTCATCCAGCGGCGGAAGAAGTCGGTGTCGAGCACATGATCTCCTGTTCCTCGGTCCTGCCGGAACGGATCGTCCCGGCGGCACGGGCAGTACCGCCGACCGGCCCCGCACCGGGGCGGTCGGCACACGGTCACGGGATCCGCGGCGGCGGCTCAGCAGCCCCAGCGGAGCGCGGCCGTCCGCACGGGCGCGTCCCACAGGCGCAGCAGCTCCTCGTCGACCTGGCACAACGTCACCGAGCAGCCTGCCATGTCGAGCGACGTCACATAATTCCCCACGAGCGTACGAGCCACCGGGACACCCCGTTCGGACAGGACCCGGTGGACCTCGGCATTGAACCCGTACAGCTCCAGCAGCGGTGTCGCCCCCATGCCGTTCACCAGCGCCAGCACCGGGCCGGTGGGTCGCAGGTCCTCCAGGATCGCGCCCACGGCGAAGTCGGCGATCTCCCCGGACGTCATCATCGGCCGCCGCTCACGCCCCGGCTCCCCGTGGATGCCGATGCCCAACTCCAGCTCGCCGGACGGCAGGTCGAAGGTGGGGCTGCCCTTCGCCGGAGTGGTGACGGCGCCGAGCGCCACCCCGAAACTGCGCGAGGCCCCGTTCACCTGCCGGGCGACCGCGGCCACCCGGTCCAGCGGAGCGCCCTCGTCCGCCAGGGCTCCGGCGATCTTCTCGACGAACAGCGTCGCTCCCGTACCGCGCCGCCCGGCGGTGAACGTACTGTCGCTCACGGCCACGTCGTCGTCCACCACCACCTGGGCGACCTGGACCCCCTCGTCCTCCGCGAGCTCGGCGGCCATCTCGAAGTTGAGGACGTCACCGGTGTAGTTCTTGACGACGAACAGCACCCCCGCCCCACTGTCGACGGCCGCGGCCGCCCTCACCATCTGGTCCGGTACGGGGGAGGTGAACACTTCCCCGGGGCAGGCGGCCGAGAGCATCCCGGGCCCGACGAACCCGGCGTGCAGCGGCTCATGCCCGGAACCGCCCCCGGAGACGAGCCCCACCTTCCCCGCCACGGGCGCGTCCCGCCGGGCGACGACCCGGTTCTCCACGTCGACGGTGAGCTCGGGATGCGCGGCCGCGATGCCCCGCAGAGCATCGGCGACCACGGTCTCGGGAACGTTGATGAGCATTTTCATGCCGGACTCCTGGTGTGCGTGGCAGAGAACTTCGTGACCTGCGTTTTTCCAGGTGAGGAAGGGGGTGGCCAGGTGCGGATCTTTGCGGGTGGCTACGGGGTGCTCCACCGTGATGATGCCAACGTGGCGGGTGCGATGCCACCGCAGAGGCGGCCTCCCATCGGCGCGCTCCGTCAGAAGGCGAACGGATACATGGCTTCGGGGGTCTGAAGTAGCCGGCGGCCGACCGGGCGGGTGCCGCGCCGCATGCCGCAGACCGGTGCGCCGGTAGAGCCTCAGCGGCAATCCGCTCTGCGCGGAGTCATTCACGGCAGCCGACGTCCAAGGGGCTGCCGTTGACGCATGAGGCCGGGATTGACGGGCATGCGGCGCGAACCGACGAACTTCTTCGACTGAAAGGACGGTCACGTGCCCAAGGACCATCGTCTCGACATCTTCGTCATCGGCCTCGACGAGGCCAATCTGCCCACGTTGCGGGCTGTGCCGGGCGCGGACGCCTACCGGTTCCACGGGCTGCTCACTCTTGAGGAGCTCCAGGAGGGCGAGGTCAGCGTGAGCGACCTCCTCGACCGGGCCCGGAAGGTGCTCGATGCCCACGAGGGCAACATCGACGCGATCGTGGGCTATTGGGATTTCCCGGTCAGCACCATGGTCCCCATCCTCGGCAAGGAGTACGGCACCCGCACCACGAGCCTGGAATCCGTGGTGAAGTGCGAGCACAAGTACTGGAGCCGGCTCGAGCAGCGCAAGGCTGTCGATGCCCATCCGCGGTTCGGCCGCGTCGACCTCGACACCGATGACCCGCGACCGCCCGAGGGCCTCTCCTTCCCGATGTGGCTCAAGCCCGCCCTGGCCTACTCGTCCGAACTGGCCTTCGGCGTGAAGGACGAGCAGGAGTTCCAGGCCGCGGCGAAGGAGATACGCAGCGGCATGGGCCGCGTCGGGCGGCCCTTCGAGACGGTGCTCGGCATGCTCGATCTTCCCGAGGAGATGCTCGGCATCGGCGGCGAGGTCTGCCTCGCGGAAGAGGCGATGAACGGGATACAGGTCGCCGTCGAGGGCTACGTCCACGAGGGCCGCCCCACCGTCTACGGCGTGCTGGACTCGATCAACTACCCCGACTCGCCCTGCTTCCTGCGCCATCAGTACCCCAGCACTCTGCCGGCCGACGTCATCCGCGCCCTGCATGACATCAGCGAGCGAACGATGCGGCAGATCGGCTTCGACCAGGCCACCTTCAGCATCGAGTACTTCTACGACCCCAAGACCGGCGACGTCAGCCTGCTGGAGATCAACCCCCGCCACTCCCAGTCCCACGCGGAGCTGTTCCAGTACGTCGACGGCGCTCCCAACCACCACCGCATGATCGCCCTTGCCCTCGGCCGGGATCCGACACTGCCCAGCGGCGGGGGCGACTACGCCATGGCGGCGAAGTGGTATTACCGATGGTTCACCGACGGCAAGGTGCACGAGATCCCCGGACCGGAGCGAGTCGCCGAGATCGAGAAGAACATCCCCGGCGTACGTATCGACGTCGTTCCCGAGGAGGGACAGAAACTCTCGGCCGTGTCTCAGCAGGACAGTTACAGCTACGAGGTCGCGCACATCTTCACCGGAGGAAGTGACGAGGACGACCTGCGGCGCAAGTTCGACCAGGCCGTGGCGGCCCTGGGCCTGTCCTTCACCTGACCGGCGCGGAACACCGAGCGGCCACCGGTCTCCGGCGGTACCGAGCAGACCGGAACACCCAGCAGCGAAGGAGGTCGCAGCTCCATGCGACACGTGGACCAACTTCCCCACGCGGTGAGGGAGGAGAAGCACGTCACGATCCCGATGGCCGACGGAACCCGGCTCTCGGCACGGATCTGGCGCCCCACTTCCTCCGACACCGAACCGGTCCCGGCAATCCTCGAGTACATCCCCTACCGCAAGAACGACCTCACCTCGCCCCGGGACTCCATCCACCACCCCTACATCGCCGGGCACGGCTACGCCTGCGTCCGGGTCGACATCCGGGGCACCGGCGAGTCCGACGGGGTACTCGTCGACGAGTACCTCGAACAGGAACAGGCCGACGCCGAAGCCGTGCTCGCCTGGCTGGCCGACCAGCCCTGGTGCGACGGCACCACCGGCATGATGGGCATCTCCTGGGGTGCCTTCGCCGCCCTCCAGGTCGCCGCCCGCCGGCCCCCGAGCCTGCGCGCCATCTGCGTCTCGTCCTTCACCGACGACCGGTACGCCGACGACATGCACTACCTCGGCGGCGCCATGCTCTCCGACAACCTCGCCGAGGCCGGCACCATGTTCGCCTACGCCACCTGTCCGCCCGACCCTGCCGTAGTGGGCGATCGCTGGCGCGAGATGTGGGAAGAACGGCTCCAGGCCGCCGAACCCTGGGTCCTGGAATGGTTGCGCCACCCGCAACGCGACGCCTACTGGCGCCACGCCAGTCTCAGCGAGGACTACAGCGCCCTCGACTGCCCAGTTCTGGCCTCCAGCGGCTGGGCGGACGGCTACTCCAACGCCGTCACCCGCCTGCTGCGCCACGTCGACGTTCCCCGTAAGGGACTGATCGGCCCCTGGTCGCACAAGCTGCCCCACCTGGGCGAACCGGGCCCCGCCATCGGCTACCTCCAGGAAGTGGTGCGCTGGTGGGACCACTGGCTCAAGGGCGAGGACAACGGCGTCATGGACGGGCCCATGCTCCGCACCTGGATGCAGGAGAGCGTGCCGCCCTCGACATCCTACGAAGAGCGGCCCGGCCGCTGGATCGGCGAACCCTCCTGGCCCTCGCCGCATGTCACGGACACCGTCCTGCCCTTCCACAACCACTGCCTCCGGATGCCCGACGGCACCGGCGACGCCGCAGACGACCCGATGGACCAGGAGCGCGTTCACACCGTCCAGTCCCCGCTCTCCGTGGGCCAGTTCGCCGGCAAATGGGCGTCCTACAACGCTCCGCCGGACCTGCCCTACGACCAGCGGGAGGAAGACGGCGGCTCGCTCGTCTTCCAGACGGACGCGCTGCCCGAACGCGTGGAAATCCTCGGCGCCCCCTCCGTCACCATCGCCGTGTCGGCCGACGCCCCCGTCGCGCAGGTGAACGTCCGCCTCTCCGACGTCGCCCCGGACGGGCGTTCCACCCGGGTCACCTACGGCGTGCTCAACCTGGCCCACAGGGACAGCGAGGCCGAGCCCGGCGAACTCACCCCCGGCGAGCGGTACACGGTCCGCGTGCCGCTGCACGGAGTGGCGCAGGCTTTCCCGCCCGGCCACCGCATCCGGCTCTCCCTGTCCACCTCGTACTGGCCGCTCGTGTGGCCCGCCCCCGAGCCGGCCCTGCTCACCGTCTACGAGACCGGCAGCGCGCTCACGCTTCCGGTCCGCGACCAGGACGTCGCCACAGACACGGAGCTGCGTCCGTTCGGCGAGCCCGAGGGCTGTGCACCGACGCCCGTCACCCAGCTCAGCGAACCGGAGCAGGGATGGACGGTCACCCGCGACCTGGTGAACTACCGGTCCGCGCTCGACATCGTGAAGGACCAGGGGGCGCGGCGGTACGAGGACGCGGGCATCGATGTCGGCCTGCGCGCGTGCGAACGCTACAGCTGGGTGGCTGAGGACTTCGCCTCAGTGCGGGGCGAAACGGCCTGGACCATGAGCTTTGGCCGGCCCGGATGGGACGTGCGGGTGGAGACGCGCACCGTCCTGACGTCGGACAAGGACGCCTTCCACGTCGACGCGACGCTCGATGGCTACGAAAGTGGCCGCCGTGTGTTCTCCCGCACGTGGAACGAGGATGTGCCACGAACGAACGTCTAGGGTCTGTCCGGCGTATCACCGGCGAAGCCAGAACCGTATCGCTGCGGCGATGACGGTGCCGCGGAAGACTTGGGCCCGTTTGTCGTAACGGGCCGCGACCGCGCGGCAGTTCTTGAGCCGGTTGACGGTCCGCTCGGCCCCGTTGCGGCGCCGGCCGTGGTCGGGGTCGAAGCCGGTCGGCCCGCCGCCGTCTCTGCGTTTGCGCTGACGGTGGGCCGACTGGTCACTCGCCGCTGCCGCGGTCCGGCCGGGTCCGCGGACGTCCGCCCAGCGGCCGGGGAGCGCGGCCTCTGGTCAGACCGCTCAGGGACCGAGTTCCTCGTCGGGCCGGTGGTACCGGAGCGTCGCCCTCTCTCGGGACCAGCGGTCGGGTTGTGCGGGCACCGGCCGCGTACTGATGGGCCCGGCAGGACGTCGAGCCGGCGCCGGCCATCGACCAGTCGACCCGCCCTGCGAGGTCGGCTCCGACCTGTACCGCGTGCCGGAGCGGGCACCTCGTTGCGCTGCAACGAGCTCGGGGCCGACGCCTCGTTTCCCAGCCTGCGGTTCGCTCCGTGCGTTGGACTCCACTCGCGCACTGTCGGCCGATCAGGGAACTTTTGTCGTATGTCCGTGTCTTAACGGACTTTTAGTATTTTTCGTGGCATTCCTTAGGTGATCAGGTGATCAGTACGACAATCATCTCGGCTTGAAGGAGCCTCCATGCGCATCTCCAGTTCCGCCCGCCCCCGCAGCGTTCGCACCGGGGCCAAGGTGGCCGTCGCGGTCGCGGTCGCGGGCGCCTCCCTGGCCGGAGCGCCCTCCGCGTACGCCGCCCCCGGCGACAGCGGCAACATCGACATCCGCTCGGTCAGCTGGCACTCAAGCCGCGACGGGGTCGAGGTCTGCAAGTTCGTGCTGTCGGCGAGCAACTTCGAGTCGTTCCCCTCGGTCCCCTGGACGATCACCGAGCAGCCTCCGACCGTGCCGCCGGGGACCACTCTGATGGACACGCTTCCGCTCATCAACGGCAGTGCGCGCAGCGAGGCGTACCTGCTCCCGGAAGGTACCTACCAGCTGGTGTGGGTCGTCCCCGCGGGCCCGAAGCAGCGGAGCTTCAAGGTCGAGTGCGACCGCGGTAACCACGGCAGCAAGCCGCACAAGCCGCAGCAGCCCATCGGCGGTGTCCCCGCGGGCGGCGGCGGTGTCCCGGACATGCAGCCTGTCGGCTCCGAGAGCGACTCGAACGCCGGAACCGCCGCCGCCGTGCTGGCTGCTGGGGCTGCGGGCGCCGCGGGCCTGATCATGATGCGCCGGTCCGCACGTCGCCGTGCCCGTGGCGAGGCGTAATTCTCGCTGCCGAGGGCGACGACGGGGGCCGACGCGCGCGTGCCGTCTCACGATGACGCTGAGCGTGACGTTCTCTTTGGTGGCCGGCATCGTCTGGGTGTCCTCGGACTCTTCCGAGGACACGATGCCGGCCACAGCCGCCCGCGGCGGTGACTCCGCGGGCGGCGGGCGGGAGCCGTTCCGACGGGCACCGCACAAACCGGATCACCATGTGCCCGCCTCGCACGCGCCCCTGACGCCCTCACGACCACTGAAGGTCGCCATTCCCGCCATCTACATCGAGGCTGCGGTCACCGGACTCGGCCTCGACGCGAAGGGCCGACTCGGAGCCCCGCCGTTGAGCAAGCCCAAGCTGACGGGCTGGTACGAGAAGGGACCGTCACCCGGTGAGGACGGAACGGCCCTGCTCGTGGGCCACCGCGACACCAGGACAGGGCCTGCCATCTTCCTGAATCTCAACGCCCTGCGCCGGGGCGACAAGGTCAACGTGGTGCGCGCGGACCGCAAGACCGCGGTGTTCACGGTGGATGCGGTGAAGACGTACACGAAGGACAAGTTTCCCGACGACAAGGTGTACGGGGAGACCGGGCGTCCCGAACTCCGGCTGCTGACCTGCGGCGGTCGCTTCGACGAGAAGGCCGGATACTCGGCGAACGTGGTGGTCTTCGCCCACCTCACCTCCCTGAAGAAGACAGCCTGACCGCCGCGCGCAGGGCTCGCCAGTGCCTCGGGGACAAGGTGCCGGCCGGCACCTTGCTCTGCGGATGGCCGACCCGGGCCGGTGCGGACCGTGCGTGGTGGGATCCGTCTACGCATGGTCATGACCTCGGCGTGACCGGACCGCCGCGACGGCACCGAGACCGCCGCCGACGGCCAGCACGACGAGCCCTCTCAGCCAGACGTCATGTTCGATCTGGGTGGCGAGCAGGACACAGGACAGAGCTCCAAGGACCGGCACGGCGGTCGGAGCCCGGAAGTGAGGGCCGGGCGTTGTGTCGCGGCGCAGGACGAGGAGCGAGGTGTTCACGAGGAAGAACACCACCAGGAGCAGCAGCACCAGCGTGGAGGCGAGCGTCGACACATCGCCGGTCAGCGCGAGCAGCAGCGACAGCGCGGTGGTCGCGGCGATGGCGGCCCACGGAGTGCGGCGGCCCGGGAGAACCCTCGTCAGGAAGCGGGGGAGGAGCCCGTCCCGCGCCATTCCGTACGCCAGTCGTGAGGACATGATGCCCGTCAACAGGGCCCCGTTGGCGACGGCTACCAGGGCGACGGCGCTGAACAGTTCGGTGGGGACCCCACCTGCCGCCCGGACGACCTCCAGCAGCGGTCCGCTCGATTCCGTCAGCTTCTGCGTCGGTACGGAGGCGGACGCGGCCGCGCCGACCAGGGCGTACACCGCGCCTGCGGTGAGCAGCGCGCCGAAGAGTGCCCGGGGATACGAGCGGCGGGGCTCTCGGGTCTCCTCGGCCACGTTCACGGACGTCTCGAACCCGACGAACGAGTAGTAGGCGAGTACGGCGCCGCTGAGTACCGCGGCCACCGGTGCTTCACGTGACGTGCCGAGTTCGGTGAGCTGTCCGAGGTCCCCGTCGCCGCGCAGCACGACCCAGATGCCGAGACCGGCCACCAGCAGCAGTCCGCCCACCTCGATGACCGTGGCGATGACATTGGCCCGGGTGGACTCCCTGATGCCTCGGGCGTTCAGCAGCGCCAGCAGGATGAGGAAGACGATCGTCACCAGCGCGACAGGGAGAGTGACGAACTCGGTGAGGTAGTCGCCGCCGAACCCCCGGGCCAGGGCGGCCACCGACACGACGCCGGCCGCCAGCATGCAGAAGCCGGCGAGGAACCCCAGGAACGGACCGTAGGCCAAGGTCGCGTAGTGGGAGGCGCCTCCGGCGCGCGGGTACTTGGTGACCAGCTCCGCGTAGGAGGCCGCCGTCAGAAGGGACAGGCACATGGCCACGAGCAGGGGCACCCAGACGGCTCCTCCGGATTCGGCGGCGACCTGGCCCACCAGGACGTACACGCCGGCGCCGAGGACGTCGCCGAGAATGAAGAAGTAGAGCAACGGGGTGGTCAGGGTCTTCCTGAGCGATGCCGGGGAGCCCGAGGGCGGGGACGTGGCGGGTGACGTTTTCACGGTGCGCCGGGTACCCGGGCGCCCTTCCGGTAACCGGAGCATCCTTCGGATGCCCTGAAACTCGTCGGGGGGCGGTCCTGTCGGCGCACCGCCCTTGGAGGGCCGAGGTCCCATCCACGTGGCTCAATCCGGTGCGGCGTCGTCCCGTCCGTCGATCACGCGACCCGGATGGCATCCGCGGGCCTGGCCGCTCGGCTGGGTCCGCCGCGCTGCGCCGGCTCCGCGCCAGGGCGCGGGTCGGGCGTTCAAAGCGGTGTGCCGCCCGGACGGTGGTGGGCCAGCGGCTCGGCCACGATGAGCTCCTCGTTCGGTCATGGCCACATCCCCTGGTCCATGATCGGCGGGAGGGCCGTGCCCGCACCGTATGGCGATGCCCGCATCGGGGCGATGCGCGTTCCCCCATCAGGCGGCCCGAGGACGGGCAGCTGGACCGACGGAGTGAAGGGGTTCGGCGTACGTACGCTCCGGCACGACCCTGGGTTCCCTCAGCGCTGGGATCAAACGTGGATCGCACCGGAGGGGCCCGGTGCGGTGCGGTGTTAGAAGCGGCCGGTTGTGGGCACCCCGCTTTCCCGTGCCCACTGCAGGGCGCCTTTCACCCCCCGGTTCGGCCGGGGATGCGCGAGGGTGTACATATGAGCGATCCGACCACAGCGAAGAACGTGGACCGAACCGGCGAGAATGCGGAAACTCCTCATTCACCCGTCAGTTCGCACAACGAATGGGATCCGCTGGAGGAAATTCTCGTCGGCCGTCTCGACGGCGCCACCACTCCCTCACGGCACCCGGTAGTCTCCTGCAACGTACCGCCGTGGGCCGCCCGGTTTCAGCAGCTCGCCGCAGGACTGAGATATCCGCGAGCCCTGGTCGGGCCGGCCCAGGAGGAGCTCGATCAATTCGTCACCCTGCTCCAGTCCCTCGGTATCACGGTCACCCGGCCCGATCCCGTCGACCATCGACGGAGATTTTCCACCCCCGACTGGTCGTCACGCGGATTCTGCAACACCTGCCCCCGGGACAGCATGCTGGTGATCGGCGACGAGATCATCGAAACGCCGATGGCCTGGCCGTCCAGATATTTCGAGACCCACTCCTACCGGGCACTGCTCAAGGACTATTTCCGTCGGGGCGCCCGCTGGACCGCCGCACCGAAGCCGCAGCTCACCGATGAGCTGTACGACCCCGGCTACCGGCGCCCCGGCCCCGGCGAGCCGATGCGCTACATCCTGACCGAGTTCGAACCCGTCTTCGACGCCGCTGACTTCGTCCGGGCAGGCCGCGATCTGTTCGTCACGCGCAGCAATGTCACCAACCGGCTGGGCATCGAATGGGTACGACGTCACCTCGGCCCGGGATATCGAATTCATGAGATCGAGACCCGATGCCGTACGCCCATGCACATCGACACCACCTTCATGGTGCTCGCCCCGGGGAAGGCTCTCGTCAACCCCGAATACATCGACGTGGACCGGCTGCCCGACATCCTGAGATCCTGGGACATCCTGATCGCGCCCCCACCGGACCCCATCCGTGACCCCCTGTTGCGGGTCACTTCCCTGTGCGGAAAGTGGCTCAGCATGAACGTCCTCATGATCGACGAAAAACGCGTCATCGCGGAGCGCCACCACACCGGCATGCTGCGTGCACTGGAGACGTGGGGGTTCGACCCGGTCCCCTGCGATCTGCTGCACTACGCGCCCTTCGGAGGCTCTTTCCACTGCGCGACCCTCGATATCCGGCGGCGGGGCGGATTGGAGTCCTATTTCGAGTAAGACACCCTCGTTTACGCACCATGGGCACGGGTATCCGGGCGGCGTGCTTCAAACAGGAGGCGTGCCCGAGGGAGTCGCGGGCGGCTCTGTCCGACCGGTGCCGGGCTCCGACGGCGGTCCCACGCAGCGTCGACGAGGAGTGAACACGTATGCAGGCTGCGTCCGGCCATGAGCGACGCTCGGGCGAGGACCCATCGCCCCCGCAGCAGGGGTTCCGAAAGCTGCGGGAACTGCCTCCCGGGCGCCAGCGGGACCGATTGCGCAGCGAACTGGTCTGTGCGTGGCCGGCGATGGCCCATCGGATCGCCTCCCGATTCCGTGACCGGGGGGAGGCGATGGACGATCTGCGGCAGGTGGCTGCCATGGGCCTGGCCAAGGCGGTGGACCGCTACGACCCCCAGCGCTCGGAGGCGTTCGAGACATACGCGGTTCCGACTGTCGCCGGCGAACTGAAGCGGCACTTCCGGGATCACACCCGGGACGTACACGTACCGCGCCGCATCCAGGATCTGCGCGACCGGGTACGGACGACGCGACGCGACCTGATCCAGGCGGAGGGCGGGCCTCGGTCGCCCACGGGCGCCCAGATCGAGCTTGCCGAGCGAGAACGGCTGATCCTCTATGTGCGCTCCTTCGGCGACTTGACCCAACGGGCCATCGCCGAGCGCCTGGGCCTCTCGCGGATGCACGTCTCACGCCTGCTCCACCAGCCGTGCGGGCGACTGCGTCTTGACGTCCCGCACCAGGCGGCGTGAATGCGACGTCACCGACCACATCGTCCGGCCGGCGGAGGGAAGTTCAGCGTGCCGCACCCGTCACCATCCGTGCCACCATGGTCATGAAGGCCGCGCTCGCCCGCCTCGCGCCTCGTCTGCACCGTCCCGACCGCTATCAGGTGGTGCAGTCCTTGAAAGCGGCCGTCGCGGCCATCATCGCCTGGGCCCTGACCGGGTGGTGGCTGGAGGCGCCCATGGCCCTGATGGCTCCCTGGGCGGCTGTCGCGCTGGTCCAGGGGACCGTCTACAGGTCCCTGCGCACCGCCGTCCAGATCGTCCTCATGATCACGGCCGGTACGCTGCTCGCCGCCGGTGCCGCCGCTCTCACCGGCGACACGATGCTCGCCGTCGTCGTCGCTCTCCCGCTCGCGACGTTGCTCGGCAATCTGGCCCCCGTCGGCGGGCAGGGCCTGTACGCGCCGACCACCGCCCTCTTCGTCCTCGCGTACGGCTCCTACTCCTGGCCGGCCGTCGGGCACCGGCTCCTGGAGACCCTGGTGGGGGCCGCCGTGGGCATTGTCGTGAACGCCGTCGTGCTACCGCCGGTCCACTCCCTCCACGTCAGCAAGCTGGCCTCCGTACTGCCGCGCGACAGCGCACACCTGCTGCGGGACATGGCCGACGGCATCGAGGACTACGACGCACTGCGGGCCGAACAGTGGCACCGCGGCGCCAAAGACCTGCTCGCCGCGCTGTCGGAGCTGTACGTCGGACGAGGGTGGGACTCCGAGAGCTCCCGGCTCAACCCCGGCCGCCGCCTCCGCCGCTGGACGCCCGCTCCGTCCACCGACTGGGACATTCTCTGGGCCCGGGTGGCGAACCGGCTGCTCGCCCTCACCCTCACGCTCTGGGAGACCGCCTCCGAGGACCGCGGACTGCCTCGCCCCTTGGGCCGTGCCCGGCACGAACTCGGCTGGCTCCTGGCGGCAGCGGCGCAGGTGTGCGAGGCGTACGAGTCGCTCATGGCGGACGGTACGGACCAGGAGCAGCGCGACCGGCGGGACTCCGCACTGGCCGACGCCCGACGGGCCCTCACCGCCGTGAAGAAGCAGCTGCCCGCCCAGGGCCCCGACACGGGAGCCGTGCTCGGCAGCCTGATCGCCGACTGCCACGCCCTGCTGGACGACCTCACGCCCGACGCGGGAGACGCCGAAGCCGGTGAACAGCACGTTTGACACCGGGCAACCGCGGCACCCCCAGCACGGCCCGTGTGGGCCCGTCCCCTTCCCCGTACCGCCCCTGGAAGTGACCGGCGCGACCGGGCCGAGCACCTCCGTCGCCTTGGTCACCGGGGCGGACTCGGGTATCGGCAGACCCGGCCGACGGGATCACCGAAGCTGCCGCGGCCGGTATCCGGAAAGTGACGATCTACCTCGACGATGTCCCGCAGGTGGGTTCCGACGGCACGTAGTCCCACCTGGGGTCCGGCAAGGATCGGGCTACCTCCGCCGCGGCGACCATACCGACCAGGGTGTGGCCGTCGATGACCGGCAGCCTGCGCACCTTGTGCGCCGTCATCGTCCGGAGGATTTCGTCGGCGGGGTCGTCAGCGCCGTTGGTCACGGCTTCGCCCCGAGCCAGCTCGCCCGCCGTGCAGTCCGCCGGGTCCTCTCCTCATTCCTCTCCGGGACGTACGGACCGGTACGCAGCACGCTTGGCTCTCGCCCGGGGGCGTCCCTGACGTCAGGCCCGCGGTCAAAGCCCCGGGCCGCTCGGGTCGGGGAACCGGCCGGCCCCACCCTGGGCTGTAGCCGCTGGAAGTCGCTGCGCCTCTCGTCGTCGATGCCACCGCAAAGGCCGGGTGCCGGTCAGGCCGATACCGGGGCCGGTCCTCTCCCGCCGGGGCGGGTGATAGGGCGGCGTAATCGCGAGTTGGCATCATCCCCGGCGGCCGCCCGCACCCTCACACTCTCCCCGTACCGCCTCGCGCCTCGTCCGCTGAGCGGACAAACCCCGGGACGCGGGCTCACCGGACAGTAGGAGAGATCCCCCATGAAACACGTCTCGACCGCCGCCGCCCGCGCCCTTGCCGGCCTCGGCCTTGTCGCCGCATTAGGTGCGGCTCCCGCGGTCTCCGCCGCCGCTCCTGTTCCTGCTCCTGCCCCCTCCGCCGGCTTCGCCGCGTACAACGGCTCGGGCGAGAACGTCGCCGCGAACCAGGCGTTCTTCGACGCCGTGATGAAGTCGGTCACCGAGAAGCGGGCCGCCAACCCGGGGGCCCAGGCCGTCACCGTCACCTACAGCGCGGCCTCCGCGCCCAGCTTCCGCATCCAGATAGCCAACAGCACGCGCATCTGGAACAGCTCGGTATCCAACGTCCGGCTCCAGGAAGGCTCCAGAGCGGACTTCACCTACCGCGAGGGCAATGACCCGCGCGGTTCGTACGCCTCGACCGACGGACACGGCCGGGGCTTCATCTTTCTGGACTACCGGCAGAACCAGCAGTACAACTCGACCCGCGTCACCACGCACGAGACCGGGCACGTGCTCGGTCTGCCGGACACCTACTCCGGCCCGTGCAGCCAGCTGATGTCCGGCGGCGGCCCCGGCCCGTCCTGCACCAACGCCCAGCCGGACGCCAGAGAGCGAGCCCGCGTGAACCAGCTCTGGCAGAACGGCTTCGCGGCGGCGCTCGCACGGCCTGCCTCCTGACGGGCCACGCCGGCACACCGACCGGCGCGAGCTGACTGCTCACCCGCACGAACGGCGGGCCGTTCCGGACGCGGAACGGCCCCCCGCGCTCCACCCCTCGGCCGTCGGAGCCGCGCGGTGTGACGCCATACCGCCGACCGCGCCCCCGGCACGTTCACCGCTGAAACGGGCTGCCCCGGGCGGCGCGGGTCGACGGAGGCCCGCCTACGAGCTGGTGCGCGGCCCGGGCTCGTGCGGATTGGCCCGGCGCACCGCCCGGTCATTGCGGGCGCTGCCCCAGGCCCGGACGAGCCTCGCGATCGGGCTGCGCGGCTCCCCGGCCTCGGCGCCCTGGCGCAGGGCGCCCGGATCGCCCCTGTTGTGGGCTGGTCACTACGACGTCAGACTGAATACGCGGGGGTGCGCCTGATCGGAGGCACCATGATTATCCTCGGCCTCATTCTTCTCATCATCGGCTTGATCGCCGGTATCGGCGTCCTGTGGACCATCGGAATCATCCTGGTCGCCATCGGCGCGGTGCTCTGGGTTCTCGGAGCTCTGGGGCACGCGATAGGAGGACGTCGGCACTACTGGTGACCATGTTCCGCAGGGCGGACAACTCCGCCTGACAGCCTGGGTGAAGCCACGTCCCCCTGGCCTTCACGCCTCACGACGCGCCCGTCATGGCCCTCACCGCCATGGTGTCCGCCGTGGTGCCCTCGCTGTCGGCGGAGCGATCATCTACCCCTTCGAGATGGAGACGGTGGTCGTTCTCCGCGACAACCGGCTGGTCGCCACCCACTACGGTCTCTACAACACTGTCTCCGGCCTCGGCATCACGCTGGGCAACCTGGCCTCTGCGGCGGCCACGTGCTGACCAGGCCCAGGAGGTTGGTCCCGGTCGCCGTCAACGGCCGTCGGGCGTCGGGCGTCGGGCGTCGTATTCGGACAAGCCGTCGAGCTTCCAGAGCAGCGTCTCGCGGTCCGTCGCAGTCTCCCGTGCAGGATGTCCTTTGCGAACTTGCCGACCATGCGGCGAGAGCTTGTACCGGCCGGTCCGGGCGAGGCAGGCAGGCGTTACGCGTCTGCATCAAGGGGTACCCCTGTGCGTACGAAACGACGTGGAGGAAGCCACGGCGGACAAAGCAGCCGCGACGCACACGGAACGAGGATCACATGCAGGTGGGATACAAGCTGGCGGCGGAGGCGTTCGGTCCGGTGGAGCTGGTCAGGCAGGCGGTGCTCGCCGAGGAGGCGGGATTCGACTTCGTGGAGATCAGCGACCACTACCACCCCTGGCTCGACAACCAGGGCCACTCACCCTTCGCCTGGACGGTGCTCGGAAGCATCGCGGCCCGGACCTCGCGGATCGGTCTGGCGACCGGGGTGACATGCCCCACCGTGCGCTACCACCCCGCCGTCATCGCCCAGGCGGCCGCGACCCTCGCCCTGCTCTCGGAAGGCCGCTTCGTCCTGGGCGTCGGCTCGGGGGAGCGGCTCAACGAACACGTCGTCGGCCCCGGCTTCCCCGACGCGGTCAAGCCCCGGCACGAGCTGCTCAGGGAAGCGCTGGAGATCATCCGGCTGCTGTGGAGCGGGGGCTACCAGTCCTACGAGGGCAAGCATCTGCGGCTGCAGGACGCCCGGGTCTTCGACCTCCCCGACGAGCTGCCGCTGATCGCGGTGGCGGCCAGCGGCCCGGAATCCACCCGGATCGCCGCCGAACTGGGCGACGGCCTGTTCGCCACCGAGGACAAGCCGAGCATCGTCCGGCACTACCGCGACGCCGGTGGCACCGGCCCGTGCTACGGGGAGGTTCCGATGGCCTGGGCCCCCGACGCGCACACGGCCGCGCGCGCCGCGCTCGAGACCTCGCGCTGGGCGCTGACCGGGTGGAAGGTGATGAGTGAGCTGCCCAACCCGGTCAACTTCGATGCAGCGACCGCCACCGTGCGCGAGGAGGACATCCTGGAGAAGTTCGCCTGCGGAGCGGACCCCGGACGGTACGTCGAGGTGGCCCAGCAGTTCGTGGACGCGGGTTTCGACCGGCTGGTCATGCAGAACGCCGGCCCCGACCCCGACGGCTTCATCGACTTCTACCGGCGCGAACTCGACGGACGTATCCGACAGCTCGAACCGAACCGTCCGTGAGCCTGAAGGCGTCCGGCGTCCGGGACGCTCGAGCATTAGGGACGCCCGAGTAGTGAAGCGACGAAGCGACAAACCGACGAAGCGAGGAAGAACATGGCCGCCCGGCACCACCTCATCGACCGCGCTCCGACCGCCGTATGGACGATCCTGGAGGACGAACGTCTGTACGGCACCTGGGTGGTCGGGACCTCCGAGTCCCGCCGCGAGCAGGGCGACTGGCCCGAGCTCGGCTCTTCGATCACCTACAGCGTGCGGCTGGGGCCCAAGGTGTTCACCGGCCGCACGGTGGTGCGGCGCATCGAGAGGCCCCGGACGCTGGAGCTGGAGGCCGAGGCCGGCCCGCTGGGGACGGCACGCATCGCCCTGGACATCCGGCCCTGGGGCGACAAGACCCTCGTGACCGTCGACGAACACCCGCTGCGAGGCGTGGGCGGCACGCTCCACAACGTCCTGCTGGACTCGCTGATCCAGATCCGCCACCGCACCATGCTGGCGCGCCTCGCCCGGCTGACCGAACGCCGTACGCCCGCGGGGACGAACGAGGGCGCGCGCGCCTAGGCGCGCCGGTCGACCGGCCGACGTCGGATACCGCCGAGGAGGGGGCTCGGCCGCTGAAACGGAGGGAGACATCCCCATGGTCGACGCAGTAGTGATCGGCAGTGGACCGAACGGCCTGGTCGCGGCCAATCTGCTCGCCGACGCCGGCTGGTCGGTCGAGGTGCTGGAGGCGCAGGGCGAGCCGGGCGGCGCGGTCCGCAGCGACCGTGGCGTTCACCCCGAGTACGTCAACGACCTGTTCAGCTCGTTCTATCCCCTGGCCGCGGCCTCCCCGGTGCTGGCCCGGCTGGACCTGCACCGGGAGGGGCTCCGCTGGAGCCACGCACCCCAGGTGCTCGCGCATCCGCTGCTCGACGGCAGATGCGCCGTACTGGACCGCGACCGATCGGCGACCGCCGCCGGCCTCGACCGCTTCGCACCCGGCGACGGTGACGGCTGGCTGGGCCTCTGCGACATCTGGGACCGGCTGGGCGACGACATCGTCAGCGCCCTCTTCTCGCCCTTCCCGCCCGTCCGGGCCGGCGCCGTGCTGGCGGCACGCCTCCGGGCGGCCGGCGGGCTGCGGCTGGCCCGCAGCCTCGTCCTCCCCGTCCGCAGACTGGGCGAGGAGGAGTTCGCCGGGGAGGGCGGGCGGCTGCTGCTGGCCGGGAACGCCCTGCACGCCGACCTGGCCCCCGAGGCGGCGGGCAGCGGCGGCTTCGGCTGGCTGATGTCCATGCTGGGGCAGTTCCACGGCTTCCCCGTCCCCGTCGGCGGCGCCGGGGCCCTCACCGCTGCACTGGTCGGGCGGTTGCGGAGCCGTGGCGGAAGCGTGCGGTGCGGGCAGCCGGTGACCGAGGTCGTCGTGCGCCGGGGCCGCGCCGTGGGTGTGCGGACGGAGTCCGGGGAGGCGGTTCCCGCCCGCAGGGCCGTACTGGCCGACGTCTCCGCCCCGAGCCTCTACGGCGCGCTGGTCGCCGCCGAGCACCTGCCGGGCCGGTTCCTGGACGACATGCGACGGTTCCAGTGGGACTTCGCCACGTTCAAGGTGGACTGGGCGCTCAACGGCCCTGTTCCGTGGAGCAGCGCGGCCGCGGCCTCCGCGGGGACCGTCCACCTGGCGGAAGGAGTCGACGAGCTCACCCGGTTTGCGTCCCAGATCGCCCGCGGGCTGGTCCCTGACCGTCCGTTCCTGCTGATGGGGCAGATGACCACCGCCGACCCCACCCGGTCCCCGCTGGACACCGAATCGGCCTGGGCCTACACCCATGTGCCCCACACGGTGAAGGCGGACGCGGACGCGGACGGGCTGACCGGCCGGTGGGACGCCGGGGAGCAGGAGCGGATGGCCGACCGGATGGAGAAGCAGGTCGAGCGGTACGCCCCCGGCTTCCGCAGCCGGATCCGGGCCCGGCGGATCCTCGCCCCGGCGTCCTTGCAGCACGCGGACGCCAATCTGTTCAACGGCGCCATCAACGGGGGCACGGCGTCGATGCACCAGCAGTTGGTGTTCCGGCCCGTACCGGGCACGGGCCGCCCCGAAACGCCCGTGCAGGGGCTGTACCTCGCGTCCGCGTCGGCACACCCCGGCGGCGGGGTGCACGGCGCTCCGGGCGCCAACGCCGCGCGCGCCGCCCTCCGCTCCACACGGGCCACCGCCGCCGCGCTGTCCGCCGCCCAGCGACTGCTGGCCGGCCGGGGCCGCACCGGCGAGACCACCCGCGTACGACGTGAAGGCGAGACCACCCGCGTACGAGGTGAGGGGCCGTGAACGTCACCCGCTCCGCCGTGCTACCGGTCGGGTGGGGGAGTGGGGCGGGACGCCCGGTAGGAGTTCCAGTCGGCTCGTCCTCCCGCGCCCAGGACCTCGACGGGGGAGGACATGTCCTCGCTGGGACGGGACCGTAGCTCGCGGCGGGTGGCCCGGGCGACGAACGCGGGGAACAGCGGGCGCAGCGGCTGGCACCAGCGGAGCCACGGCGGGGCGTAGATGTGAGCGGCGCGGTGGGTGATGCCTCGGGTGAGCCACTCGGCGACCTGGGCGGTGGTGTGGACGCGGCGGGCCGGGCGGGGCTGATTGCGGCGCAGGGCTTCGAGGACGGGGTGGTCGTCGATGCCGGTGAGCATGTCGGTGCCGGTCCAGTGCAGGTAGGCGATGCCGACCTGGACCCCGTCCGGCTCGACCTCGCCGCGCAGTGCGAGGGCGAACGACTCCGCCCCGGCCTTGGAGGCGCAGTAGGCGCTCATCATGGGTGCGGAGCCGAACGCGGCGGTCGAGGCGATCTGGAGGAAGTACCCGCGGGCGGCGGTGAGCTGCGGCAGGAAGGCCCGGGCCGTGTTGGCGGAGCCGACGAGGTTCACGTCGATGACGCGCTGCCAGAGTTCGGCGGCGGTGCGGTCGAACGGGCCGCTCACCGCGATACCGGCGTTGGCCACGACCACGGCGGCGGGCCCGAACTCCGTCTCGACACGCCGCGCGGCGTCCGCTAGCGCTGAGCGGTCGGTGACGTCGCACGCGACACAGATGCTCGGACCGGGGAGGGACTCGGCGGTCTCCAGCAGGGTGGCCCGCTCCCGCCCCAGCAGGGCGACGCGCATCCCCGCATCGGAGAGGCTGCGGGCGAGCGCCTGGCCGACGCCGCGAGCGGCGCCGGTGACGACGGCGGTCCGCCCGTCCAGAGGACGGGCGGGTACACGGCGGACCGGACGCCCGCCCGGGCTGTCGTGCATCGCTTCTCCTCGCTCGCTGACCACCAGCACGGGACAGGCCCGTTTTCGGAGGGTGCACGGCAGACCGCTGTCTTCGACGGCCGGACACGGTCCCCTCACTGCACGCGAGGAGAGTCTCCACCCGAGCGAGAGCCGCTCTCGTCACCAGAATCGTCCTCGTCGTCGTCTCCGGGGATGTGGACGTCGAAGACCACGATGTTGATCTCGACGACCTCCAGGCCGGTCATCGTTTCCACGGCGTCGGTGACGTGGGTCCGGATCAGGTCGGCGAGTTCGTGGATCGGCGTGCCGTACTCCACCTCGACGTCGACATCGATCGCGGTCTGTTTCTCTCCCACCTCCACCTTGACGGCGCGACGCGCGCCGGAGGAGCCGGAGCCGGACGAGCCGGGCATGCGCCCCGTGACGGCGCCCAGAGCCTTCGACGCTCCTCGTCCTACGGAGTGGACGCCTTCGGTCTCACGGATCGCGATGCCGGCGATCGTGGCGACGACGTTGTCGCTGATGGTCGTTCTGCCGCGACCACGGGGTCCTTCGGAACGCCCGCCGGTCGCGGTGCTTTCGCCCAGGAGTTCGGTGTCGGCCATGTCTGCCTCACAGAGAGTCATTGCCACGGACCTGCCCCCCGGCCCGTGCGGGCCCCTCTCCTCACTCTGCGCCTGCTCGACCGCGTACGCCATTCGAGTGGCTCGACGCCACGCGTGCTCTCAGTCGCGGGGCAGCAGGGTTCCGAGCGGTCCGAGGTCGAGGTTGAGGTCCTCGGGACGTACGCCGTGCTGCTCGCAGAGCTCCTTCATCCGCTGGTCGAGCAACATGAGCGTGGTGCCGATCTCCTCGACCTGCTCGTCGCTCAGATCACCCTGCTCCACCCGGCGGATGGCCTGTCTCTCCATCAGCTGCCGCAGCAGTTCCACCACCGTCAGGACCAGGGCCACCAGGTCCCGCCCCATCTGCTCGGAGTCCAGATCCACGCGCGGGCCCGTCACAGCGGCCCCCCGTCGCTCCACGGCGAGGGCACCCGCTCGTTGACCGACGACAACAGCGCGTGCAGCGACAGCCGTACGAGAGGTACGTCGGCGATGGCGATGACCACGTCACCGCTGACCACCACCCCGGTCGCCAGCACGCGGTCCAGCAGATCGACGAGGGGCACCCCGAGAGGGCCGCTCAGGGGTTCCGGACTGTCCCAGGGCACCACGTCGTGCGCCACGGTCACACCTCTCCGACGAAGGAATACGGCACCCAGGGGCCCGACAGCTCGATCTGCGCTCCCGTACGTTCGCCCAACGCCCGCACCAGCAGGCCGACTTCGTGCGCCCGGTCGTCGGCGACGAGATACGTGGCGTTGAGCACGTGCACCCGCTGATCGCCCGACGGCGCCGCACCGTGCGTACGCAGCCGACGCGAGGCGGCGGCGAGTCCGCGCAGTTCGGCGTCGACCGACTCGGCGACGTCCAGCGCCTGTTCCCGGCGCTTCTCCCGCAGCGCCTGGGCGCCCCGCTTGCGGTTCAGATAGGCGAGGCCCGCCCCGGGGGCGCGGCCGCCGGCCGTCTCCGGGACCGGCTCGTCGGACGCCTCGGCCGGATCGGAAGTCACGGGCCGGTACACCTTCACGCCCCACTCCGCGTGGTGTGCGACGCGCTTCAGCGCGGTGTGGAAGCGGTCCGCCTCCTCGGCCAGGCGGCTCCGGGCCCGCTCGTCGTCGTGGTAGAGCGTGGCGAGGGACAGGGGAACGACGGGCCCGTGCGTGGCCACGGCCGACACGACCGCGTGGTGGGCCCGCGCATACCGCTCGATCTCCTCCCGGTCGGACAGGCGGCCCTGCCAGACCTCGTCCGTGAAGTCGGCGGCGGGGACGGTCTGCACCACGGCGGTCAGCAGGCCCGACGGCAGCAGCCGGACCGCCCCACCGCCCGGCATGCCGGCCACGCCGGTGAGATCCAACGCGCCCGTGGCACGCGTGCTGCGACAGACGGCGAACACATACGTGACCGCCGCCTCCGCAGGCGAAGACGCCACCCGCGCGTCCGAGGGCTGTGTCATCTCTGTTCGCTCTCCTTCTCCCGGCCGGCGTCGGCGGACGGTTCGAGCGCCCGGAGACGCTCCCTCAACTCACGGTTCTCGTCCTCCAAGGCGTTGCGCGACGCCTTGGAACTCAGCGCGGGATCGGTCTCCCACCAGTCGATGCCCGCCTTCTTCGCGGTGTCGACCGAGGCGACGAAGAGACGGAGACGGATGGTGAGCAGCTCGATGTCGAGAAGATCGATCTTGATGTCCCCGGCGATGACGATGCCCTTGTCCAGGACGCGTTCGAGGATGTCGGCGAGGTTGGTGGTCTGAGGCCCGGGGATCGGCTGATCTCCCTGCCGGAAGTCGAGGTCGGTCACCGCGACCCCTTCGCACGACGTCCACGGCTCTGACGCCTCGGAGCGGGGGGCTCGTCCTCGTCCTCGTCCTCGTCCTCGTCGTCGTCCTCGTCGTCCTCGTCGTCATCCTCCTCAGGCTCCTCGTCCTCCTCTTCCTCGTAGTCCTCGTCCTCCTCTTCTTCTTCCGGCTCTTCGCCGTCCTCGTCCTCGTACTCCTCGTCGTCCTGCTCGTCGTCGTTCTCCTGCTCCTCCGCCTCCTCCTGCTCGACGGCGTCCTCGTGGGAGACGACGACCTCACCGTCGCGGATCTCACCGCGCCAGCCCTCCGGCTCCTCCTCGGTGAGGGTGACGTAGCGCTGGAAGTGCTTGAAGTCGAGCCGCATACGGCGCCCTTGGGCACGCCAGAGGTTGCCCGTCTTCTCGAAGAACCCGGAGGGGTAGTACTCCACGACCAGAATGATCCGGGTCAGTGTGGGCCCGAGCTCGTGGAAGCTGACCGCTCCGCTGGTCGTGCCCTTGGCGCCCTCCGACGACCACACGATCCTGTCGTCCGGCACCTGTTCCAGCACCGTGGCCTTGAAGCTGCGGGACGAGGGGCCGACCTTCACCTTCCAGTCGCTCTCCGTCTCATCGCTCTTCGAGACGTCGCGGACGCCCTTCGCGAAGCTGCTGAACTCCTCGTACTGCGTCCATGCGTCGTAGGCCGTACGCAGAGGCACGCCCACATCGAGGACCTCGATGATGTTCATGACCTTGCTGCCGCTGGACTTGCGCTTGCCCTTGCCCCCGCCGCCGAGGGCTTCCTTGGCCTTGTCCACGACGGTGTCCTTGGCGCCCTTGGCCTTCTCCGACACGAAGGCCTTCAGCGGGGAATCGCCCTGGAGCACGCGGGAGCCGATCGCGGGCAACGAGCCGCCGTTCTCCGCGGCATCGCTCAACTGGCCGGTGAGATCGGTGAGTTTGCCGCCGGCCTTCTCGGCGATCTTCTGCACCTGGGCGCTCGCGTACTTCGACAGCTCGTCCTTCAGACGGTCGACACCCGACTCCTGCGCTTCTTCCGGCTCGGTACTGTCCGACTTCACCATGACATCTACCTCCCGCTACCGGAGCGCTTGGATGCTGTCCGCTTCGACGAGGCCGACTTGGAGGCCCCTTTCTTCGCCGGAGCCTTCTTCGCAGTCGCCTTCTTGGCGGGCGATTTCGCTGCCGTCTTCTTCGCTGGGCTCGACTTCTTGGCAGGGGCTGACTTCTTCGCTGCCGTCTTTTTCGCCGGGGCCGACTTCTTGGCCGGAGCCTTCTTCGCCGGGGCCGACTTCTTCGCCGGGGCGGACTTCTTCGCCGGGGCGGACTTCCGGGACGGGGCCTTCTTCGCGGGGGCGGCAGGTGCCTTCTTGCGGCGCGCTCGCGGAGCCGGGGCTTCCTCCTCCTCGGGCTCGTCCTCCTCGTCCGGCTCGTCCTCCTCGTCCGGCTCGTCCTCCTCGGGCTCCTCCTCGTCCTCCTCGGGCTCCTCCTCGTCCTCGTCGGGCTCGTCCTCCTCGGGCTCCTCCTCGTCCGGCTCGTCCTCCTCGTCGGGCTCCTCCTCGTCCTCCGGCTCGCCCTCGTCCTCCTCGTACTCCCCCTGAAGGTCGGCCTCGTCTTCGTCGTCCTCGTCGTCCTCGTCGGCCTCGGGTGTCTGACCGAGGCGCAGCGTGCGGTCGCTGATGGCGTCCGCCAGCGAGGTCATGCCCCGGTTGGCGGCGGCGGTCACGGCCTGGCGCCCGGCGTCCAGGACCTCGCCCCTCAACTGTTCCTGCAATTCCGCGAACTGGGGCACCTCTCCGAGCCGGCGCATCCCCTCGGCCGCCAGCTGACGGGGTTCGAGCCCGAACCGCCGTCCCGCCATATAGGTCGCGACGCTCAGCGCCAGCCGGCCCTTCTTCGTCCGGCCCAGCACATACCCGCCCACTACGGCGGCTGCCAGCGCCACCTTGGCCTGGTCATCCATGTCTGTCACCTTCTGTTGTCGACGTCACAGCGCTTCTGAGCGGCGTGGAGCCGGTCGAGCAGCCTTTCCTCCTCCGCTTCGAACGCTTCGAGATCAATGAGCTCGTCGTCGAGATCGCGGTTGAGTTCGGCCAACTGCGCACGGATCACACCGGGGTCGTACAGCTCGCGCTCCGCGGTTTCCTGCAGCTTCTCCGCGATCCACACCACGCCGCGTGCCGGAGCGAGCGGCAGGAGCAGGAGTCCGGAGATCAGTCCCATCGTCAGCCTTCGGCCATCGCTGCCGGCCGGCGCGGAGCGCCCGAGTCACCGACGAAGCTGTAGCAGGGCAGCGGGCCCGCGATGCGGAGGTCGACATGGCTACGGCGGGCGTCGGCGAGCCGTTCGGCCGTCGTACGGAACCGTTCGCTGTGGCTGCGCGGGACGAGGAAGGACGTGTTCAGCGCGCATCCCTGCACTTCGGGTCCGGTGGCGGCCGCGCGAGCCAACGGAGCGAGCTCGCGCAGCACCTCCCGGCCCGCTTCGGCCGCACGTCGCGCCAGGGCGGAGGCCACCGCTTCGCCCAGCCGGACGCTGGCCTCGTAACCGGGCCGTCTGCGCACCGCGTCCCGCAGACGCCGTACGGCGGCGTCCTCGGCCACCACCCTTGCCAGGGAGTCCTGCGCCGGCAGGGCCTTGACGTTGATCTCGACGTGGCCGTCGAGCTTCCGCAGGGTGGCGAGGTGGTTCGCCTCCGCCATGGCGAGCTGGGTGAGGAGAGCGTCCTCGTCCGGCGCCACCGAGCCGAAACGCATCGGAAGGACGGGGCCGCCTTCCGCCAGGCCCATCAGCAGGTCCTGGTGGGCCAGCAGATCCCGACGCCGTGCGCGCAACCGGGCGGGGACGACGCTGACGACTGCGGCGACCTTCCCCGTACCGACGACGCGCAGGGCGGCAGGTGGATCGCCCACGCCCCCCGCCCCCTCGGGCAGAGCGGTCCCGTCGCTCACCACCGCGTAGACGTACAGTCCGGGGCTGTCCACGGCTCACGCCTCCGCTCGACGGCGCCGGCTCGCGCCGCTGCCGCTGCGGGCGGGGGCACGGCGCCTCTTCGGGCGTTCTTCCTCTTCTTCTTCCGCCTCGTCGGAATCGTCGTCGCGCCCCACCGCCTTGCGTACGGAGTCGCCCACCGATTCCGCGGCCTTGCGCACCTTGCGCTTTCCGACGGACTTCGCCACTCCGCCGCTGAGCAGCTCGGGGACGGTCGTGCTGCCGGAGTCCCGTTCGAGGTCGAGCCGGTTGCACGCCTCGGCGAAGCGGAGGTAGGTGTCCACGCTGGCCACGACTATGCGGGCGTCGATCTTGATGATCTCGATGCCGACCAGGGAGACCCGGACGAATACATCGATCACCATGCCCCGGTCGAGGATGAGTTCCAGCACGTCGTACAGGGTGCCGGCGCGGGGCGGACACGGCGCGATCTCGTCGGCGTAGGTCGTGGTGGTGGTCGTCATGAGGATGGGTCCTTCCAGCTGTCGGACGGTCGGATCACTCGTCTGCGGCACCGCGCCGGTAGCGACGGACCCGGCGGTACTCCCGGAGCTCTCCGGCCTTGTCCAGCTGCACCTCGTAGGAGGCGAGCAGGCTCGTCGTGTCCGGGATCCGGGGCACCTCGAGAACGTCCACGACCACGCACCAGCCGTCGTCGTCCGACCGCCGGACCGCGGAGACACCTTCGGCGCGATGGCCGATCAGCCCCTCCAGGCTCTGGCAGGCGGCACGAGCAGCGTGCTCGGGCCCCTTGCTGGGCGCGGTCTTCTTCCGGGCCCTGGTCGGGCTCGTGGCCCGTCCCGAACGTTGGTCTGCCATAGCGCCCAGTCTCGTCACATTCCGGCGCGCCGCATCTTGGGTGGGCCGGTGTCGTGACACGTGCCGCGGGGCGTGCTCCCGGCAGAAGGCCCATCGAGCCTGCATAACGACGCTGTCGGGGGTAGCCGCCGTTCATGGCCGACGAACAACGCAGTGAGCAGGGCTCCCCGTACGCGCCGGTCCCGGGGAGCCGCGGTGGAACGGAGCGGACGGAGGAGGTGGACAGCAGTGAGCCGAACGGGCCCGAGGCCCAGGTGGAGCGCGACGCGCCGGACACGCCGACCGAACTGGGCAGGGCGTCGTGGTGGGCGGTTCTCAAGCGGACGGCGAAGGAGTTTCAGCGGGACGAGCTGACCGACCGGGCTGCGGGGCTCACCTACTACGGAATCCTGTCGCTCTTCCCGGCCCTCCTGGTGCTGGTCTCGCTCCTCGGGATCGCGGGCGAGTCGACGACGCAGAAGGCGCTGGAGAACGTCGAGAAGCTGGCGCCGGGAGCAGCCAAGGACGTGATCACGAGTGCGATCACTCAACTGGAGGGCAGCGGCGGCACCGGCTCGGTGCTGGCGATCGTCGGCCTGCTCGGGGCGCTGTGGGTCGCCTCCGGCTATGTGGCCGCCTTCATGCGTGCGGCGAACTCGGTCTACGACCTGCCGGAGGGCCGCCCGCTGTGGAAGGTGTTGCCGGTACGCGTCGGGCTCACCCTCGTACTCATGATCCTGGCCTGTGCCTGCGCCCTGATGGTGGTGCTGACCGGGGGCATCGCCCGTGAGCTCGGCGCACTGCTGGGCATCGGCGACACGGCGCTCCTGATCTGGTCGATCGCCAAGTGGCCCGCCCTCGTCGTCTGCGTGGCCGTCATGCTGGCGGTCCTGTACTGGGCGGCTCCGAACGCCAAGGGGCGGGGCTTCGCCTTCGGCTCCCTCGGCAGTGTTCTGGCGCTGCTGATCTGGATGGCGGCTTCCGCCGGGTTCGCGTTCTACGTCGCCAACTTCGGCTCGTACAACAAGACGTACGGGGCGCTGGCCGGTGTCATCGTCTTCCTGGTCTGGCTGTGGATCACCAATCTGGCGATCCTGCTGGGCCTGGAGTTCGACGCGGAGATGGCCCGCGAGCGCGCCATCCTGGGCGGTCACCCGCCGTTCGAGGAGCCCTACGTCGAACCTCGCGACACCCGTTCATGGACCGATGAGGACCGTCGCGCCATGGGCGGGACGGGGCCCACCAGCGACCTGCGGGCCGACTGAACGGGCGACGCGATCCGCTGGGTCTGCGACAACGGGTCTCCGGCAGCGGGCGTCAGGTGCGCCTCCGCGGCCGGCGTTCGGTCCCGGCCAGGGCGCGGTCCAGGGCGGCCACGCCCAGGCCGGCCAGCACGATCTGGATGAGCCACTCCAACCAGTCGACACCCCGCGTGTCGCCCACCCCCAGTACGAATGCCAGCAGCGACCCCAGAAGCGCGGCGGCGATGCCGACGACGAGCGTCCACAGGACGCCGATGTGCTGACGGCCGGGCAGGACGAGGCGCCCCAGCAGGCCGACCGCCGCCCCGATGGCCAGAGCGCTGACGAGTCCGGAGATTTCCATGACCGACTCCTTCGTGATCGTCGTGTCCGCTTCGGATACCCCCAAGGGGCGAGAGGACCCTCGGCACCTGGGGGACACCGCTCCTCATGTCGCCAGGAGAAACAGGAGAAGGAGGAATCCGGTGCCGTCCGTACACATCTCCACCATCGACCGCTTCGTTCGCGCATATGTCCGGATCGCAGGGGCAGGCGAACGTCAGCCACGGACGACGGAGACCGATCAGCAAGCGGTCATCCCCGGCGACAGGTGAAGGATGAGCACCGAGAAGAAGACCGATGAAGAGCACGACGGAAAGCGCGTCGACGTTCCCACCGCCATGCGGCAGGCCTCCGCGCAGCTCACGGAAATGCTCCAGTGCGAGCCGGGTTCTGTTTCCGCGGTGAGGGCCACCGACGGCGGTTGGTCGGCGGACGTGGAAGTGGTCGAGCTGGAGAGAGTGCCGGACACCATGAGTGTGATGGCCTCCTACCGGGTTGAACTCGACCCGCAGGGAACGCTTTTGTCCTACGAGCGACTGCGCCGCTATGCCAGGGGCCAGATCGATCGTCGCTGAAATTCCAGCGTTATACGTAACAAAGATCACCGAAAGGAGTTCCCCATGGCACTCGTTCAGCAGAGCAATGCGACGTCCGGTGGGAGCGGCGGCTCGGGAAATCTCTACGACGTTCTTGAGCTCATACTCGACCGTGGGCTCGTCATCGACGCATTTGTCCGCGTCTCCCTGGTCGGTATCGAAATTCTCAAAATCGACGTCCGGGTGGTGGTCGCGAGTGTCGACACCTACCTGCGGTTCGCCGAGGCCTGCAACCGGCTCGACCTGGAGTCCGGCCGCAAGGCGCCGAGCCAGCTCACCGACCTGGTCGGCGACATGACGGAGAACGGCGCCAAGGGCAAGTCCAAGGGCGCGCTGACCGGCGCCGTCGAGGCGTTCAGCGAATCCCTTCAGGGCGGCAAGCGCGAGGAGCCCGAGGAGGAGCCCCGCAAGCGCCCGGCCCGTAAGTCGACGTCCAGCCGACAGTCTCAGCGAAGCGAGGAGTAACGGTGCCCACGTACATCTACGCCATCACCGGCGCCGACCACCCGCTGCCCCTCAACGGCCTGCACGGGGTGGGCGACCCGCCCTCGGAGCTGCGCACCCTGCGCACCGACCTGCTGGCCGCAGTGGTCAGCGAGGCGCCTGACGGGCTTCGTGCCAAGCGACGCGATGTCATGGCCCATCAGAACGTCCTGGAGACGCTGATGGCGGGTGGGGCCACCCTGCCCATGAGGTTCGGCCTGGTGGGCCCCGGTGACGAGGAGGTCACCGCAGCCCTGGACCGGGAGGCCGACGCGTACCGCGAGCGGCTGGCACAGCTGGACGGCCGGGTGGAGTACAACCTCAAGGCCGGCCGCGACGAGGACGACCTCCTTCGGGAGATCATGACCGAGTCCGACGAGATCCGGCAGCTCAACGAACGGGTGCGCGCCCAGGGCAGTCACGACGACCGGGTCGCCCTGGGGGAGTTGGTGGCCCGCGAGGTGACCGCCCGCGGTCAGCGGGAGGCGGAGGACGTCGCCGCCCGGCTGGCGGACGCCGCCACCCACAGCTCGCACGCGGAGCCCGCTCCGCAGCAGTTCCTCAACCTGTCCTTTCTCGTCCCACGGGCGGAGACCGACGCCTTCGTGGCAGCGGTCCAGCGTGAGGCGGAGGAGCGCGGCGACGCGTACTCGTTCACACTGACGGGCCCGCTGCCGCCGTACAGCTTCGTCTGACCGCCGGGCCGAAAGGCTCCCGGAGCGGAGGTGACCTGGCCATGGGCCTCATCAGCAACATTCTGACCTTGCCACTGGCCCCCGTACGGGGAACGGTCTGGGTCCTTGACCAGGTCGTCCACGCCGCCGAGGAGGAGTACTACGACCCCGAGCCGGTACGCGCCCAGCTCGCGCAGTTGGAGCAGGACCTGAACAACGGCCTCATCGACGCCGAGGAGTTCGACCGCCGCGAGGACGAGTTGCTCGACCGGCTCGACGAGATCGAGGAGTACCGGCAGAACGCACGGCAGGCGCCGTGACCATCAGCCACAACCACACGTGACCGGGGGGAGATCCGAGGTGCATCGCACATGACGAACAACGCCAAGATAGGCGCGGCTCTGGTGGGGGGATACCTGCTGGGGCGCACGAAGAAGGCCAAACTCGCCCTGGGGTTCGGGATGTTCCTCGTCGGCAAGAAGTTCGATCTGGACCCGCGGCAGCTCGGCAAGATGCTGGCCAACTCTCCGGTCCTGGGCTCCCTCAACGACCAGGTGCGCAAGGAACTGGTGGACGCCACCAAGACCGCGGCCACCAAGGCCGTGACGCAGCGGGCCGGCAGCCTGGCCGACTCGCTTCAGCAACGCACACAGGCGCTCGAATCGGGCCCCGAGGCCGACGAAGAGGAACCGGACGAGGAGGAGGACGACGAAGCCGGGGAGAACCGGGACGAGGAGGACTCGAACGAGGGCGAGAAGCGCAAGCGGGCCCCTCGCAAGACCGCCGCGTCCGGCTCCAAGACCGCTTCGAAGAGCCGGTCCTCGTCGAGCGGCGGCCGGTCCGGGGGAGCGAGCAAGGCCTCCGCCTCCGCGCGCAAGAGCACCGGTGCCGCACGCAAGACCGCCGCATCCGGCGGCCGCAAGGCCCGGGGAGGCGACGATGCCTGACTCCACACTCGGCGGTATCAAGGACGACGTGGTCAAGAACCCGGCCACCGACCGTCTCAAGGAAGAACTGCAGAACTACCTCCGGGCCCGTGCCGAGCACGCGGTGACCCAGCTGGGGCACCGTCTGGGCGACTCGGTTTCCAAGCTCGCGGAGCCGGGCGGCGGGGGCGGCGCCCTCAAGAGCCTGGCCAAGGGCGGCCAGGCTCTCGGCGAAGGCAAGTCGCCGGCCCAGGCCGCCATGAGCGCGGGTGCCTCCCACCTCAAGGACACCGTGAAGGACAAGGTCAAGGGATTGTTCGGCAAGGGACGCAAGTCCGGTGGGGGCAAGTCCAAGAGCGTCGCCATCGTCGAGGACATCGACGTCGGCGTGCCGGTCCGCGAGGCGTACGACCAGTGGACCCAGTTCCAGGAGTTCAGCTCGTTCGCCAAGGGCGTCGTGAGCGTGGACAAGGCGGACGACACCACGAGCAACTGGAAGGTGAAGGTCGCCAAGTCGACCCGCAGCTGGAAGGCGAACGTCACCGAGCAGGTGCCCGACGAACGCATCACCTGGACCACCGAAGGCGCCAAGGGCACCGTCAAGGGCGTGGTCACCTTCCACGCGATCACCGACGACCTGACCCGCGTCCTGATGGTTCTCGAATACTTCCCCAAGGGGCTGTTCGAGAAGACGGGCAACATCTGGCGCGCCCAGGGCCGCCGGGCCCGGCTCGACCTCAAGCTCTACCGCAAGTTCATCATGATGCGGGGTGAGGCGACCGACAGCTGGCGGGGCGAGATCCGTGACGGGGAAGTCGTCGTCAGCCACGACGAGGCGCTCGAAGAGGAGGAGGCGCAGAACGACGAGGGCGCCGAGTCCGATGACGGCTCGCCCGACGGCGCGGACGAGGACGAGCAGCCCGGCGACGAGGACGACGACCCCGAGGGCGAGGGCGCCGAGGACGACGACCTCGCGTACGAGGACGAAGAGCCGCAGGACGAGGAGTACGTCGACGAGGAAGGCGAGGAAGGCGAGGAGGACGCGGACACCGCCGAGGAAGGCGAGGAGGACGCGGACGCCGCCGAGGAAGCCGAGGAAGAGGACGAGCTGGAGGAACCGGCGGAGGAGTCCACGGACGAGGACGCCGAGGAGCAGGACCACGACGAAGCGGCAGACGACGAGGTGGAGGAGGAGCCGCGCCCGGCCTCTCGCTCCCGCCGCCGTACGGCCGCCGCCGACCGGTGACCGGCCCCGCGCACAGACCCACCGGTGACCGGCCCCGGGCACAGACCCGGAG
>NZ_JBHXJG010000039.1:0-38387 GCF_042723425.1 Streptomyces sp. NPDC058375
CATCGCGGTCGCCGAACAGATCGCGAAGACCCTTCCCACCCGGTCGCGATAGCCTCTCCGCTGGAAGTGCCGTCCGACCAGGGGTCTTCGCGATCCCTTCACGTGCTCACGTGCTCTTCACGAGAGCACGTGAAGGGCCGTCACTCGCCCGGGTGGGCGAGTTCGATGTCGTGCCCGTCGACTCCCGTACCGCTGACGGTGAGGGAGCCCGCCACCGGCGGGTAGCCGGTCGCGATGACCGCGTACTCGCCCGCGTCCAGGTCGGTGAAGGCATACGCCCCGTCCTCGCCGGTCGTCGCGGTGGCGACCACGTTGCCCGCCGCGTCGATCAGGGTGACCCGGGCGTCGGCCAGCGGCCCCCGGGCGGACCCGGCCCGCACGACGCCCCGGACGAGCGCACCGGACCGCAGCGCGGCCTCGACGCGGGTGACGCCCTGGCCGCCGATCTCCACCGGCAGCGCCAGCGGACGGAAGCCGGCCGCGTTGACCGCGACGGTGACGGAACCCGGGATCAGTTCGCCGAAGGCGAACTCACCGGTCGGGCCGGACGCGCCGGTGGCCAGGACGTCGCCCCGGACGTCGGTCACGATGACCATCGCCCCGTCGACGGGCGCGCCGGACTCGGCGGCCCTGACCACTCCGGCCAGTCCGCTCGTACCGGAGAGCAGGATGTCGAAGGCCAGCGGTTCGTCGCCGACGACCACCGTGGACGCCTGCGGCTGGAAGCCGTCGGCGGAGGCGATCAGCACGTAGCTGCCGGAGCCGGGGGCGTCCAGGGTGTAGCCGCCGTCGGTCCGGGCCACGGAGCGGCCGAGCTGCCGGCCGCCCAGCGAGATCAGGGTGACGGCCGCACGGGCGACCGGAGCGCCCTCCGCGCCGCGCACCACACCGTGGACGGGGGTGCCCTGGACGGTGTCGGTGATGTCGGTGATGTCGGTGATGTCGGTGATGTCGGTGGTGTTGATGGAGCCGGTGGTGTTGGTGGTGCCGCTGGTGTCGTACGAGGCGGAGGCCTCTGCGGAGGTGTCGACCGAGGTGACCCCGGCCGGGCCGACGCTGGCGGGCACGGGAACCTCTGCCTCGACCGGAGCCGGAGCCTCGTTCCCTGCGCTGGTCTTCAGGGCGACCTCCTTGATGAAGATCGTCACGATGAAGGCGACGAGCGCGGCCGGAGCGGCGTACAGGAAGACGTCGCCGACGCCGTGCCCGTACGCGGCCTCCATGACCAGCCGGAACGGCTCGGGCAGCTTGTCCAGGTCGGGGATGCCCCCGCCGCCGGTGCCGCCGTGGCCGAACTTGGCGCCCTCGGGGCCGAGGTCGGCGAGGCCGTCCTTGACGTAGTGGGTGACCCGGTTGCCGAGGACCGCGCCGAGCGCCGAGACGCCGATCGCACCGCCGAGGGAGCGGAAGAAGGTGACGACGGAGCTGGCGGAACCGAGGTCCTCGGGAGCGACCTGGTTCTGCGTGGCGAGGACCAGGTTCTGCATCATCATGCCGATGCCGAGGCCCATGACGAACATGAAGACCGCGACGTGCCAGTACGGGGTGTCGTACCGGATCGTGCCGAGCAGCCCGAGCCCGGCCGTGACCAGGAAGCCGCCGGTGACGAGCCATGCCTTCCAGCGCCCGGTCTTGGTGATGACCTGGCCGGAGATGGTCGAGGAGAGGAAGAGTCCCGCGATCATCGGGATGGTCATGACGCCGGACATCGTCGGCGACTTGCCGCGCGCCAGCTGGAAGTACTGGCTGAAGAAGACGGTGCCCGCGAACATCGCGATACCGACGAACAGCGAGGCGATGGACGCCAGCGTGATGGTGCGGTTGCGGAAGAGGCGCAGCGGAATGATCGGTTCCTTGGCCCGCGACTCGGTGAAGACGAAGATCAGGCCGAGCAGGACCGAGCCCGCGACCATGACGTACGTCTGCCACGACAGCCAGTTGTACTTGTCACCCGCGAAGGTCACCCAGACCAGCAGGAGCGAGACGGCGGCGCTGATGAAGAACGCGCCGGTCCAGTCGACCTTGACGCCCTCGCGCTTGACGACCGGGAGCTTCAGGGTCTTCTGGAGCACGATCAGCGCGATGATTGCGAAGGGCACGCCGACGTAGAAGCACCAGCGCCAGCCCATCCAGCTGGTGTCGGTGATGACGCCGCCGAGCAGCGGGCCGCCGACGGTGGCGACCGCGAAGACGGCGCCGAGGTAACCGCTGTAGCGGCCGCGCTCGCGCGGGGCGATCATCGCGGCCATGACGATCTGCGCGAGGGCGGAGAGACCGCCGACGCCGATGCCCTGGACGATGCGGCAGGCGATGAGCATGCCGCTGCTGGTCGACAGACCGGCGACGACCGAGCCCAGGACGTAGATGATCAGGGCTATCTGGACCAGCAGCTTCTTGCTGAAGAGGTCCGAGAGCTTGCCCCAGAGGGGGGTGGTGGCGGTCATGGCCAGCAGCGAGGCCGTCACGACCCAGGTGTAGGCGCTCTGGCCGCCGCCGAGGTCGGAGATGATCTCGGGCAGGGCGTTGGAGACGACCGTCGACGACAGGATCGCGACGAACATGCCGAGCAGCAGCCCGGTCAGCGCCTCCATGATCTGCCGGTGTGTCATCGGCGTGCCGTCGGGGGAGCCGGAGGCGGTGGTGCCGCCGTGCCCTCCGTGCTTGGCGTGGCCGCCCCGCACACCGGTGGGTGTGGTCGTAGCCATTGAGTTCCTTATCCGTGCGTATTTGCTTCTGTTACACAGGTGTACGGGTGTGAGCCTCGTCGCCGAGGCGGGTCCTGCACTCGCCGGTGTGACGTCCGGGGGCGCAGCCGCCGGATCCGCGACAGGCGAAGCTGTCGCGCAGCCGGGACAGCAGCGCGATGAGCAGGCCGACGTCGTCGTCGGACCAGTCCTGGAGGTTGTGGGCGAACACCTCGGTGGTCCGCCGGGTCAGTTCGTCGAGCTGCTCGTGGCCGCCGGGGGTCAGCCGCAGGATGCGGGACCGCTTGTCCGCCGGGTCCTCGGACCGTTCGATCCAGCCGCGGTCGGCCACATGGGCCACGTGGCGACTGGTCACCGACATGTCCACGGACAGCAGCTCGGCGAGCCGGCTGATCCGCATCTCGCCGTGCCGGTCCAGGAGGGTCAGTACGGCCGCGGATCCCGCGGGGCACTCGGGGGGCAGCGCTCTGGCGAGCCCCCTCTTGACGGCCCCGACGGCGCTGAGCTGCCGGGCCAGTTCCTCGTAACTACTCCGTGCGGCCACGGGAACCCCCAGCACACTCACGACTATGTTGTTGCTTAGGGCAACGATAGAAGCCGTTGGTTGCTGCAGGCAAACGAAAACGGCCTTGCAGAAGTAAAGGAACGCAAAAGCCTCCGTAGGGTCGAGGTCAAGCGCGTTCTCCGTACGTCTCCCGCACCTTCCGGGGCGTTCCCGGCGCGATCTTCGGGTGCGCGGCCCGCAGGCGGGGCGGGCTGCCGGGCGGCCCCGGGGGTTGGGCGGGGGGCCCGAGTTCGCTAGGGTCCTGCCCCATGGCACACAACCCCCACGCCCCTCAGCCGGGCCCCGAGGGCAACCACGACCCGGCGGGCAGCACGCAGATGTTCCGCGCCTTCGTCGACGAGGGCGAGCCGCAGCGCCGGCAGCAGCCCGCGGCGACCTCGTCCGGGCCGAGAGTCGGGGTGATCGCGGCCGTGATCGCGGTCGTCGTCGTCCTCGGCGCGGTGGCCTGGCTCGCCCTGGGCTGACCACGACAGCACGACCGTACGGAGACGGGGCGGGCTGCACGGACCGTACGGAGACTGCACGGACCGTACGGAGACTGCACGGACTGCACGGACTGCACGGACTGCACGGACTGCACGGACTGCACGGACTGCACGGACCGTACGGACTGCACGGACTGCACGGACTGCACGGAGACGGTACGGACCGTACGGAGACGGTACGGACCGTACGACCCGGCCGCACCGAAAACGCACGGACCGTACGGACGGTACGACCCGGCCGCACGGGGAACGGACAGCGGAGCCGCGACACAGCCGGCCGCCGCTTCACCCCCGGGTGGCCGTCGTGCGTTCAAGGGCCCCCCGGGCCCCGACCCGGGCCCGGGTCACTCCCACACGGCGGAGACGTCCTGCGTCTCGACGCTCATCCCCAGCGGAACCCGCCAGGACTCCACGCAGACGGTGTACGTCTGCGAGCGCGACGAGCCCGCGCCGATCGGGGCGGGCAGGGGCTGCGACGAGGTGATGGTCGCCCAGTCGACGCCGAGCGCGCCGATGATGTGTGTGGCGAAGGTGACGGTTCCCGAGCGCGCCGGGGTGCCGCCGGTGTTGCGGAACTTCACGGTCACCTTCTCGCACCACCGCTTGTCCGCTGCCGCGCGCTGCGGTGCGCTCAGTGTGAGCGCGGCCGGGGTCGCGGGGGGAGCGGGAGGCTTCGGCGCGCCCGGGGCGTCGGGGCCGGGGCTGCTCGGCTGGGAGGGGGCGCCGGAGCCGCCGCCAGGCGTGGACCCGGACCCGGAGCCCGGCGTGGAGGGCCCGGAGGGCGTCGTGGGCGTCGAGGGCTTCGCGTACCCGCCCCGTCGGGCGCACCAACAGCCTGACCGCCCGCCGTCCCCGTGCGCGCCCCACCGGGACCGCCCGGGCCGGCCGCTCCCAAATCGCTCGCCCCGGAGGACGGCGCGGAGCCCTCGCCGGACGGCGACGTACCGCCACCACCCCGCCCACTGCCCCCGTCCCTCCCACGCCCTCTCCCGCCCCCGCTCTCGTCGAGGGGGGTGAGCGTCACCTCGCCCGAGGGCGCCCGGCCCCCCTCCGAGGGGTTCTTCGAGCTTCCGGCGGCCGCGCCCACGGCCACGTAACCGTCTCCCGGCCCGCTCCCACAGCCGGACAGCAGACCGGCGCCCAGGCACAGCGCGGCCGCCGAGGCGGCGATGGTCGTGCCTCGGCGGCCGGTGGAGCCGCATGTCTGACGTCGCATCGCGTCAGTGTGTCTGACGCGCCGTCACATAAGAACCCTCGTGAACCACTTTTCCGACTCTCCGGTTCCCCGACTCTCCGGTTCCCCGACTCTCCGGCTCAGTCGGCGATGAGCCCTTCCCTGAGCTGGGCGAGCGTGCGGGTCAGCAGCCGGGAGACGTGCATCTGGGAGATGCCGACCTCCTCGCCGATCTGCGACTGCGTCATGTTCGCGAAGAAGCGGAGCATGATGATCTGGCGCTCGCGCGGGGCGAGTTTGGCCAGCAGAGGCTTGAGCGACTCGCGGTACTCGACGCCTTCCAGCGCCGTGTCCTCGTACCCGAGGCGGTCGGCGAGCGAGCCCTCGCCGCCGTCGTCCTCGGGGGAGGGGGAGTCCAGCGAGGAGGCGGTGTAGGCGTTGCCGACGGCAAGGCCGTCGACCACGTCCTCCTCGGAGACCCCGAGCGCGCGGGCCAGCTCCGGGACGGTCGGCGAGCGGTCGAGCTTCTGCGCGAGCTCGTCACTGGTCTTGGTCAGGGCGAGCCGCAGCTCCTGGAGGCGGCGGGGAACCCGCACGGACCAGGAGGTGTCGCGGAAGAAACGCTTGATCTCCCCGACGACGGTGGGCATCGCGAACGTCGGGAACTCGACGCCGCGTTCGCAGTCGAACCGGTCGATCGCCTTGATCAGGCCGATCGTGCCGACCTGGACGATGTCCTCCATCGGTTCGTTGCGGCTGCGGAACCGCGCCGCGGCGTACCGCACCAGCGGGAGGTTCAGTTCGATCAGTGTGTCCCGCACATAGGTCCGCTCCGGACTGTCCGTTCCCTCGGGGCCCGAGGCGGGGCCGAGCGCGGCGAGCCGCAGGAACAGGGAGCGGGACAGCGTGCGGGTGTCGATGGCTTCCGGCGAGCTGGTGAGCACGGCGGGTGCCGGCACGCTCTTCGTGAGCGTGAGCACCTTCGAGCTGCCCTGTTCTTCGGACATGCCACCCCCTTGAGGTCGCGGACGGTCGCGGTGGCCGCGACCATCGGAGGAACGCAGCCTCCACCTGAATACCGGAGGCGGGGCTGCGGCAAACGCGCTTCGAGCAGAATGTCACATGTCGGCAACACGCTGTAGTGACATGTCGACAAGTCAGCGCCGAATACGCCCTGCAAACAGGGGGTGTAGGCCTTTTATGCCGCCAGAACTGCTCTGTGGACGGTCTACCCGTTCCGGTTACGCCTCGATCCTGTTTGCGGATCTCAGTCGGGCGAAACTTCTGGCGAGGAGCCTTGACACATGCATCTGGGAGACGCCCAGCTCGGCGCTGATCTGAGACTGGGTCAAGTTGCTGTAGTAGCGCAGGAGAAGGATGCGCTGTTCGCGTTCGGGAAGCTGGACGAGGAGATGCCGTACGAGGTCGCGGTGCTCGACGCCGGCGAGCGCGGGGTCCTCGTAACCGAGCCGGTCGAGGAGCCCGGGCAGCCCGTCACCTTCCTGGGCGGCCTCCAGTGAGGTCGCGTGGTACGAGCGCCCCGCTTCGATGCAGGCCAGCACTTCATCCTCGGAGATCTTCAGCCGCTCGGCGATCTCGGCGGTGGTCGGGGACCGGCCGTGAGCGGTCGTCAGGTCCTCGGTGGCGCCGGTGACCTGGACCCAGAGCTCGTGCAGCCGGCGGGGGACGTGGACGGTGCGCACGTTGTCGCGAAAGTAACGTTTGATCTCGCCGACGACGGTGGGCATCGCGAAGGTGGGGAACTGGACGCCGCGTTCCGGATCGAACCGGTCGATGGCGTTGATCAGACCGATGGTGCCGACCTGGACGACGTCCTCCATCGGCTCGTTGCGGCTGCGGAACCGCGCGGCGGCGTACCGCACGAGGGGGAGGTTCGCCTCGATGAGCGCGGCCCGGACCCGGCGGTGTTCCGAAGTGCCCGGGTCCAGGTTCTTGAGCTGGCCGAAGAGGACCTGGGTGAGCGCCCTGGTGTCGGCGCCGCGGGCCCTGGCGGGCCTGGCGGAGGGGTCCGGGGTCTCGGTCTGGATGTCGTCCTCGGCCGGGACGGTCTGGACGGCTTGGACGGCCTGGGGAGGCACTTGAGGCGCTGTACTGGCCGGCACGGTGACGCCACCCCTCTGCGGTCAACTACGGTCAACTCATCCGTCAAAAGCGGTCATAGCATCACAAGACATGTCCACTGTGTGCAAGCACCGCATAGTGCCGTGTTGAGGTCATAAGGGTTCAAATAGAACAAAAGAAACCCCCCGCCCTGTACGGCGAGGGGTCGACGCGACCGGGGCGAACCGGTGGCGCGGAGACGTCAGAAGGGGTAGTCGGCGATCACCCAAGTGGCGAATTCCCGCCACTGCCCGGCGGCGGCCTGGTGGGCCGGGTGCTCGATGTACCGCTTGAGCGCGTCCTCGTCGGCGACGGCGGAGTTGATGGCGTAGTCGTACGCGATCGGCCGGTCGGTGATGTTCCAGGCGCACTCCCAGAACTCCAGCTCCGGAACCTGCCCCGCCAGCTCCCGGAAGGCCCGGTCCCCGGCGACGACCCGCGGATCGTCCCGCTCGACGCCGTCGTTCAGCTTGAAGAGGACCAGGTGGCGGATCATCGTACGTCTCCTACTTCACCAGTTCTGACATGAAGTCACCGACGCTCTGCGCGGCGGTGGAAATGCCTTCGAACCCTACCTGGACCAGTTCGGCGGCCCGCTGTGGAGACATGATGATCGTGTACAGCACGAAGACCACCAACATGTAGATGATGATCGTCTTTGCCTTGGCCACAACCATGCCTCCCCGTCGACCCCATGTGCGATCGGGCGATTGTATCCGCACGAATGGCCGTATCCGGTGGCCGTTTTTGATCACTGATGCGCTTTTTAAGGACCTACGACCCAGTCATCGAGGCCTTTCGCCCGACCTCATGACCCCCGCCGCCCGGCACGATGGATACCGAGCCCGACGGGACCAGGCAGGACCCGGAAGGCTGGAACAGGGCCTCACTGTGGGGTCGGCCGCCGCGCGATTTCCCCCCTGACCGCGACGGACGACCAGTAGGCCCTGCTCTCACCGGGGGAAGCGGCTTGTCCCCCCGATGCCGCTTCCCCCGACCTGACCTGTGGACCGGAGCGCCCGGCCGCCGTACGTCCTCTGTACCGGCGACCGGGCGCTCTGCTGTCCGCGGCATGGCAGCCGCTCTGCTGTCCGCAACGTGGCTGCCGATCAGGGAGCCGGATCCGAAGGCGGCCCCACGATCGCCCGCAGCGCCGCGAGGTGCCCCCGATAGGCGTCCCGGCCCGCCCGGGTCAGGCGAAGCCATACGCGCTGCCGGGTCTCGCGGACGGCCTTGCGCTGCGAGACGTAACCGGCGTCCATGAGCACGCCGGCGTGCTTGCTGAGCACGGACGCGGAGAGCCCGAGCTGCTTCTGTACGAGCCCGAACTCCGCCTCGCCCGCGGTGTCCAGCAGGGCGCAGACGCGCAGCCGGTTCGGGGCGTGGATGGTGGCGTCGAACCCCGCGGGCATGTCGTGGGCGTCGGCGCTCACGCGGACGCCCGGTGCAGTCGTACGAAGGTGAGATGGAAGCCGACGGACGCGGCGGCCCCGATCACCGAGGCGACGAACAGCCACACCGCCGATCCCGTGGCGCGGAACGCGAACGCCGCCCCCACCAGCACCACGGGCAGCCCGACCATGAGCGGCACGGTCGTCCGCCTGGGCAGCACGTCCAGCCGCAAAGCGACCCCGGTCTTCTCCCGCCACGTCTTGGCCGCGATGGCGAAGAGGGCCAGGTACAGCGCGGTGATCGCCGCCATGATCCCCATCCAGGCGGGGCGCGGCAGTAGCCAGCCCTCGTCGGCCATGACGCCTCCGTAGACGATCGGGAGCGCGGCGAGGTAGAGCGTGAGGGTGGCGAAGAACCAGTTCGGCCAAGGCGTCGCCGAGACCGCTGCGGCGGAGGCCCGGATGTGCTCGGCGTCGGCCAGGGCGGAATGAGCCTGCTCGGGTGTCGGTCGTCCCCCGTTAGTTTCCATGATCGAAAGAGTAGCGGAGAGTTTCCGATACGGAAAGAGAAGGGTTTCCGGACAGGAAAGTGGAAGCCGGGTCGAGCTCTCAGACGGGTTTGAGGAGGTCGCGGAGGTTGGCCATGTGGGTTTTGACGGCGGCGATTTCGGTGGGGTCGGGTGGGGTGTCGCCGGGGGAGGCGTGGGCTTGGTGGCAGGGGCGGCAGAGGCCGTCGGGGAGGGCTTCGGGCTGGCCGGGGCGGCCGCAGTCGGTGCATTCGACGAGGATGCGGCGGGCGGGAGCGGGTGTATCCGGTGAGATGTTCGGGGCTGGCAGCCGGGGCGGCAGTTTGTCGATGAGGCGGCGGCGGAGGAGTCCGACGGGGGAGTCGACCTGGGCGGGGAGCCCCGCTTTCAGGGTGCTGGTGTGGTAGTCGATGGTGACGCCTCGGTCGAGCCATTGCGCCGCGAGTGGTTCGAGGGCGGTGCAGTCGCCGGCAGAGAGGCCCAGGCGGTGGTCGTCGCGGCCGAGGCGGGCCAGGGCGAGGTAGGCGGGGGAAGGCCCGGTGGGCTGCGTGGGCTCGGTGTCAGGTGCCTGGGGTGGGGTGCGCTGGTGCGGTACGGCGGTGGGTTCGGGGGCCTTTCCGGCAGATGGCGGGCCCTCCGGCCGCGCGGGCGGCGGTTCCTCGGCCGGGGCACACGGGGGCGGCGAGGCCGTGTCGGGGGCAGGCGCTGCTGTCTGGTCGGCGGTCTCGGTGGCGAGGTAGGTGTTCCACCACTCGTTGTCGCGTGCGGTGCGGGACCAGAAGGTGCGGAAGGCCCACCGGGTCTCGTCGCCCGCACCGACGGAGCACCGTACGCGCCGCAGGTGCCCGGCGACGGACAGGGCGTTGAGGGCGGTGGAGATGGCCTGCTGCCCGTAGAGAGGGAGCTGCTTGGCCAGTTGCTTGATGCTCATCGCGGCACCGTCGGGGAGGTGATCGACGAACCCGGCGACGTACCGCTCGCGGGTCGGGAGCAAGGCGAAGTCATCGCGCGTACGGGGTTGCTGGCCCGGCGTGGAGCGTTTGCCGTAGCCGGGGTTGGCCATCGGGTACGCGGCGGAGACTGCGGGGGTGGGCAGGGCGGGGCTATGGTGCTGGGTAGCCACGGGATCTTCTTTCTAGGTGCTGGATCTTGTGGTGAGACCCCGGCCTGGTGCGACAACACCGCGTCGGGGTCGTTTGGTTCTCGCACCGTAAGCAGTCGTGACGCTGCGCCGCAAGCTGTCACGATTAGTCATACTGCCTGGCCGTGACGGGGAGGGGAGGGAGGGAAGGTTTTCCTTAACCCCCCTTCTTTCCCTGCCGGTTAAAGAAGGCGCTCGGCCCTCGGGGCTCGCATCCCGACGCCCGAGTCCCGACACCCGGGCTTCGGGCCGGAGCCCCGTTCACGTACCCCCGGAAGAGTGACCCGACCGCCCCCGAAGCCCGCGTCCTGGGCTGCGGGAGCCGAGCGTCGGGGGTTACACCTTGCCTTCGCCCAGGGCCACTCGCAGCCAGGCGAGGCGTCTTTGCGCCAGGAGTTCGTCGGCGAGGCAGTTGGCGGTTTCGGTCACGACCCTCTCCTCTCACGCCTCGCTGAGGCGGATCGCGTACCGGATGCCTTCAGGCGTTGTGAGCCTGTACCTGGTGCGCCGCCGCGATCCGGTCGATCCGTGCGGCCAGATCGAAGTCGGCCGCTGTGAGCCGGTGCCCGGCGTCGTGCGTCGTGATCCGGAACCGTACGTGATCCCATCGCAGGTCGATGTCCGCGTGGTGGCCGACGAGCCGCTCGACGTCCGCGACGTTGACGATCAGCGCGACGCCGCCGTGGTACCGGACGCCGAACGCGCGGGTGATCGTGTCCCCCTCCCGGGCCCAGCCCGACAACTCGGCCAGGTGTGCCGCAATCTCCTCGTCCGGCAGCGGATTTTTACCCATCGTCAGCTCCCCTCGGTCACCGGTGCCAGGATCTCTGCGAGGTCCCGGCCGACCGGGGCATCGTGCCATGGGCGCATCGCCCGCTTCAGCGTGGTCAGTTCGCGGCGCATGCGGGCCGAACGGGTCTCGACAGCGATGGTGACCACGGTGCGGGCGATCTCCACCGCCTGGTCCGGCTCCCGCGCCGTAGCGGCGGCGGTCGCCTGCCGGGCCATGTACACCCCGCGGTCTCGGCGGGCCGTCTCCGGTACCACCGCCAAGACCTGCGTCCACAGGGAACCTGCTTCGGCGCTCAGGCCGAGCCGCCCGTAGCAGGTGGCTCGCTGCACCTCCAGGTACCCCGGAGTCCGGCGGCACGCGTTGCCCCATGGCAAGTCGTCGTCGACATTCGGCAGAAGGCGGTGGGCCTGGTCCAGGAGGTGATCCACGGCGCGCCGTTCGCCGGTGAGGCTGGCACCGTGGGCCTGCTGCTGCATGGCCATGTCCGTACTTTCGGTACGAGTTGGTCGGCATCGTCGAGAGCGGCCTCGCACAGCTCGACGACCGCGTCTCTTCCTCGGGAGCCGCGCCCGCGCTATGCCCAGGGGCGCGGCAACTCGGTTCGGCGGTAGGACGGTTACTCTCCCTGCCGCAAGGCGACGGAACCTAGTCGGGTGGCGGTCGCCGCGTTATCAGCAGATGGTCGGCACCGCGCGTTCGGTAACTGAGCGTCCGAGTTTACGAGCCGAGTACGCAGTTGAGGCCGGCGCGGGATGGAAAGTAGGTCGACGTCCCTGTGCTACGCGGGTAAGTATGCGGGTCTACGCCACGCCAGCCGGAGGTTCTGTGGGATCCAGAGCCGCCGACATCGACTTCACGTTCACGGACCCGATCACCGTGCGCGGGGCTCTGGATTCACTGGCCCGGGTGGGCTGGTCCATGGACGTCTCTCTCGGGGGCCTCTCCTACATGATCGACGACGAGGACGGCATGTTCGAGTGGTACAGCAGCTCCCCCGCAGGCGCCGGCGAGGTGCTGGCCCGCCTGGACGACCCCGGCAACCTGCCGTACAGCGTGGCGGTTGACGTCTATCACCCGGAGGCGGGGACCGGCGGGATGCTCTTGTTCCTGCCTGGTCGCACGGAGGTTGCCTTCGTGCCCACCATCGATCGCCGGAGTGTCCCGGCGGCCCCGGGGTTCACCGACCTCGCCTGGTACCTGCGCGCCCTCGTACCTGCCTTCGTCGGGACAGGACTCGAAGGGTATGAAGCCGTGGAGATCAAGCACTGAGTCGCTGCACTGCTGCGTGCCGAGCTGCGGGTGACGCGAGCGTGCGATGCCAGGGGGAACTGGCGGCTGGACGACGAGGCCGTGAGGGTGCTCGTAACGATCAGCCGCGGTTGAGCCGGATGGCAAAGCGAAGTGCCCGGCTCATCGAGCCGGGCACTTCGTCTACAGCGGTAGCGGTGGGATTTGAACCCACGGTGACGGGTTACGCCACACTCGCTTTCGAGGCGAGCTCCTTCGGCCGCTCGGACACGCTACCGAGAGAGAGCTTAGACCATTCCGGGGCGTGGACAGAAATCGGTTCTCGGTGGCGGGGGCATACGCGGCCAGGACGCGGCGTCGTGCCTGGTCAGAGGGAGCGGAAGAACGCCGTCAGCTGCTGCGCGCACTCCGGCTCCAGGACGCCCGCGATGACCTCCGGGCGGTGGTTGAGGCGGCGGTCGCGGATCACGTCCCAGAGGGAGCCCGCCGCGCCGGCCTTCTCGTCGCGGGCGCCGTAGACGACCCGGGCGATACGGGACTGGACCAGGGCGCCCGCGCACATCGTGCAGGGCTCCAGGGTGACCACCAGCGTGCAGTCGGTCAGGCGCCACTCGCCGTGGGCCTCGGCCGCTCGGCGCAGGGCCAGGATCTCCGCGTGGGCGGTCGGGTCGCCGGTGGCCTCGCGTTCGTTGTGGGCTGCGGCCAGCTCCACGCCGTCGGGGCCGAGAACGACGGCGCCGACCGGCACGTCGCCGGCCGACGCCGCCCGCTCGGCCTCGGCCAGGGCGCGGCGCATCGGGGCCTGCCAGGGGTCGCGTACGGGGTCGGGCTCGGGTACGCGTACGGGATCCGGGGCGGGCTCGGGTGAGGGGGTCGGCGGTCGTGCGGTCACCCGCGGACCCTAACGGACGGGGCAGGAGGACGGGGCAGGTGGTGAAGGGGACGGGGAGGTGGAGAGGCGGAGGGGGACGCGTACTCGGGCCGGGCTAGCGGACCGACTCCAGGACCTCCGCCGCTCCTACGGCCTCCGCGATCTCGGAGAGTGCGTCGGTCTGCAGGGTGAGCAGCTCCTTCTCGGACATCCCGAGGTCGGCGAGGACCCCGAGCTCACCGATCGGCCCCGCCGGCACGGCGTCCGGGTCGGGGGCGTCGTCGTCCGGGTCGACGGCCGCCGGGGCGGTCCGTTCCGGTTCGCCGTCCTCCGTGCCGTCGAGGTCGACGAGCTCCTCCAGGGCGGCGATCTCGTCCTCGGCCCCTGGTTCGCGGCCGAGCATTTCGTCGGTGAGCAGGATCTCCCCGTACGAGGAGCGGGCGGCGGCGGACGCGTCCGAGACGTAGATTCGGGGGTCCTCCTCACCGTCCACCCGGACGACGCCGAACCAGGCGTCCTCCTGCTCGATGTAGACCAGGACCGTGTCCTCGTCCACCGAGGCCTCCCGGGCCAGGTCCGTCAGATCGGACAGGGTCTCCACATCGTCGAGCTCTGTATCGCTCGCTTCCCACCCGTCTTCGGTGCGCGCGAGCAGTGCGGCGAAGTACACCGTGACTCTCCCACTGGTCATAGGCGAATCGGTCCGACGGGAGGGCGAACGGTGATCCGTCCGTCCTGGGCCCCGCCCAATCGGCATCGTGGCAGAAACAAGCGCCGCGCGAGACCTCTTCGACCGTTGCGTCGTCCATCAGTTCCAGGAGTGCCTGGTCGGCCCTCGCCCTGACGAGCCGATCGGAGGGCTGATCGGAGGGCCGATCGGAGGGGGAGTGCGCCGGTGGTACGCGGAGGGTTCAGCAGCGGAAACGCCAGGGGGAGGAGCCAGGGAGCGCCCGTCGTCCGTTCGCCGATGCCCCGCTGATTCCCCGTCGCTTCCCCGCCGGTTCACCAGCGGAACGTGCGCATCCGCATCTGTTGGCGCATCCGGGCGGCCCGGGCCCGGCGCGGCTGCACCCGGTCCCGCAACTGCTTGGCCTCATGGAGCTCACGGAGGAACTGGGCGCGTCGCCGTCGGCGGGCCGCGTCACTCTCCTGCGCGTCCTCGACACCACCCGCCGCGCCCGCCATGCCCTCGGCGTCGCGTCCGTCGCGCGCTCCGCGCGAGGCCGGGTTATCCCGCAGATCCCCGTCAGCCATCGACACACCACCCCAGTGCTGGGTCCGTATGCCCCCACCTTCCCCCGAACAGGTGGTTGATGCCAGCGCAGAGTGCCGGGCGGCGCGGTTACTGTTGACACATGCGGATCCACGTCGTCGACCACCCGCTGGTGGCGCACAAACTCACCACGCTGCGCGACAAGCGCACCGACTCCCCGACCTTCCGGCGGCTCGCCGACGAGCTGGTCACCCTCCTCGCCTACGAGGCCACCAGGGATGTGCGTACCGAGCAGGTCGACATCGAGACCCCGGTGACGCCCACGACGGGCGTCAAGCTCTCGCATCCCCGGCCGCTCGTCGTGCCGATCCTGCGCGCCGGTCTCGGAATGCTGGACGGCATGGTGCGGCTGCTGCCGACCGCCGAAGTGGGCTTCCTCGGCATGATCCGCAACGAGGAGACGCTCCAGGCGGAGACGTACGCGACCCGGATGCCCGAGGACCTCTCCGGCCGCCAGGTCTACGTCCTGGACCCCATGCTGGCCACCGGCGGCACCCTCGTCGCGGCCATCCGCGAGCTGATCAAGCGCGGCGCCGACGACGTCACCGCCGTCGTCCTCCTCGCCGCGCCCGAGGGCGTCGAGGTCATGGAGCGAGAGCTGGCCGGCGCCCCGGTCACCGTCGTCACCGCCTCCGTCGACGAGCGGCTCAACGAGAACGGCTACATCGTGCCGGGCCTCGGGGACGCGGGGGACCGGATGTACGGGACGGCCGAGTAGGGCCCAGCCCCGACCCTTCCCTACCCCTCCCTCACGACTTTGCGCCCCGTTCCGGCGCGTACGTCACGCACGGTCTCGTGCTCGTGCGTACGGTGCCGGAGCGGGGCGCTTCCGGGTGCGCGCCGGGGTGCGCCCCCGGCAGCAGGCTTCAGCAGGAGGGGGACGGGGACGGGGCCGGCTTCGTCAGGGCCGTCATCGCCGCCGTGGCTTCCTTCGGGGTGCTGAACGCCTTGAACTTCGCCCCGAGGATCAGATCCACCTCGCCCGTCTTCCGGGTGTCCGTCTTCTGCACCGCGCCTGCGAGCTGGGTGCCGAGCACCGTGAAGCTGCCGTTCTTCGCGGCCGGTGCTCCGAGCAGTACGCCCGCGCCCGGCACCTTCTTGTCGTACTCCTTCGACGCGTTGCCCACCTCGCCGATGGCGAAACCGCGCTTCTTGAGCTCCTCGGCCGCGGCCTTGGCCAGCCCGCTGCGCGTCGTCGCGTTGTAGACGTTGACCTTGATCGCGGCCGGCTTCGGCAGCGCCTTGGCGGGGGCCGCGGACGGCTTCGCGGTGGGGCAGTCCCGCTTTTGGTCGGCCGCGCTGGCGCTTTTGTCGCCGCCGGTGAAGACGTCGATGAGCTGCAGAGTGCCCCAGCCGGCCAGGCCGAGGGCGACGACGGCTCCGATGCCCGCGAGGACCAGCCTGCGGCGGTGCCGGGGGCGGCGCATACGGGGGTAGGCGTCGCCCGTGATGCGGTACTTTCCGCCCATGCCGGGGGGAGTGAGCATGCTCATGGAGGCAGCGTAATGCGACCCGGTGATGATGCGTACTAAATGATCAACGTGTGGCACCCGGATGAGCGTGAAAGCACCCGAAAGCTCGAATACGAGCCTCGGCGGGATGCGGAAACCCCGGTGGGGTGTGTGCCTGGGTTGCCTCGCGGCGGGGCGCGCGCCGGAGCCAGGTGGTGGCAGCGCGCGCGGGAGTGTGAGAGCGCCGGGGGCGTGTCAGCCCAGGTCGAGGACGCGGGCGTGCAGGACCTGGCGCTGTTGCAGCGCGGCGCGGACCGCCCGGTGCAGCCCGTCCTCCAGATAGAGGTCGCCCTGCCACTTCACGACGTGCGCGAACAGGTCGCCGTAGAACGTGGAGTCCTCGGCAAGGAGGGTCTCCAGGTCCAGCTGGCCCTTGGTGGTCACGAGCTGGTCCAGGCGAACCGGACGCGGCGCGACATCCGCCCACTGGCGGGTGCTTTCCCGGCCGTGGTCGGGGTATGGCTTCCCATTTCCGATGCGCTTGAAGATCACACGGAAAGCCTACCGGGCAAGAGCCACCGGGCGCAGCCACGGAAGCCCACCGCGGTGGCGGTGCAAACGCCGTATAGCGCTGAATAGCGCGTGATAACGGGACGGGGCGGGGCGGGGGTCGTCAGGCGGATTCGAGGGGAGGGGGTGGAGGGGGCGCGGCGGGGCCCGAGGGAGTTGGAGGGGGGAGAGGGGCCGAGGGTTCGAGGGGGGTGGGGGTCCGAGGGGGCGCGGTACGGAGCCCGGTACGGCATGCGTACCGGGCTCCGGGGCCGTCGTGCCGACCTCAGGAGTGCCCGTCGTGCCGACCCCAGGAGTGCCCGTCGTACCGGGCCCCGGCGTGGCCGGTTACTCGGAGACCCGGCCGTGACCCTCGCGCAGGCCGCCGCCGCTGCCGGGCGCACCGCTGCCGGGGGTGCCGGTTCCGGTGTCCGGGTCGACCGGGCGGGTCAGCGAGCGCAGGTCGTGCGCGTACGTCCCGACCGCGTTGGCGATCACGTCGATGTTGGTGTCGAAGTGACCCATGTCGATGTTGTCCAGGTCGTCGCAGGCCGCGTGGTAGCAGGGGTCGTACGCGATCCCCGCCTCGCCCCCGTACACCTCGGCCTGGGCCGCCGTCTTGATGCCCTCCGCGCCGGTGTCCGTACCACCGGAGGGGATGTCGGCCTCGATGAACGGGCCGTAGTCCGAGCGGCCGGTGAAGTCCGTGCCCGCGTGCGGATTTCCCTTGTCGTCGAGGAACTCGTTGATGTCGCGCTCCAGTTGGGCCGAGCCCTCGGGGCCGGGGCCCGCGCCGACCTGGTCGGAGTCGTCGCCGTCGAAGACGAACTGGACGCCGTTCGGCGAGGCGATCATGTCGAAGTTCAGATAGAGCTTGATCTGCTCGCGCTGCTTCTCGGAGAGCGCCGCGACGTACTTCTCCGAGCCGATCAGCCCGTTCTCCTCCGCCGACCACCAGGCGAACCGGACCTTGTTGGCGGGGTCGCTCTTCGACTTCGCCAGCTTCAGGGCGACGTCGAGCAGACCCGCGGAGCCCGAGCCGTTGTCGTTGATGCCGGGGCCCTCGGTCACCGAGTCGAGGTGGGCGCCGAGCATCACGGTCCGTGCCGCGCTGCCGCCGGGCGTCTCGGCGATGACGTTGCGGGTGGGGCGGTCCTCCTGGAGCTCGCGGATCTCGAAGGAGACCGTGACCTCGCCGCCCGCGAGGTCGGCGACGAGCTTCTCGCCCTCCTCCTGGGTGAGCCCGCCGGTCGGGATCTTCCCGGCGGCGACCTCGCCGAGCGTGCCGGACAGTACGCCCTCGACGTTGTTGTAGATGACCGCTCCGGCCGCGCCCGCGTCGGCGGCGGCCGCCTGCTTCTCGGCGAACGAGCAGCCGCCGCGCTTGATCAGCGCGATCTTGCCGGTGAAGGTCGAGGAGGGATAGTCGGCGGCCTCGCAGCCCGTCGTCTCGTCGACGGGCACGGCGACGAGCTGTGCCGTCAGGCCGCCCTCCTTCGTCGACGGTGTGTACGTCATGGCCTTGATCGACACGTCGCGGGGCGTCGGCGACACCACGGCGAGCCTTTCGGCCAGCGTCTCCGTGTAGGTGAACCGGAAGCTCTCGTACGAGACCTTGTACCCGGCGCGCTGGAGCTGCCGGTAGACGTACGCCGCCGAGGCGTCGTGACCCAGCGAGCCGGCGGCGCGGTGACCGTCGGTGGAGTCGGCTGTCGCCTGGAACTGCTGGAGGTGGCGGTGGGCGTCGCGTGCGGACGCGTTCCTCACCAACTCCCTTGACAGCTTTGCTGCTTCTTTTCCGGGGTCGTGCGCTGCGGGGCGTCCGGGGTGCGGGGACGCGGCCAGGAGGAGCGGTGTGGCCAGGGCGGTGGCGGCCACGACAGCCATGGCTCTGCGACGTGTTGCGTGCACAGGAGTCCTTCCGGTCTGAACGGCTGACGCCCCGAGCCGCTGGTACTCCGAACGGCTCAGTGACGGAACGGCTGAACGAATGTGCTGCGAAAGCTAGCGAGCGGGGTGACGCCTGTGAACCGGTGTGGCTGATTCCGATCGGCGGGGCGGGGGTGTCGGCCCGTTCCGGCGCCAGGCCGTGTCACTTCTTCCGCGGGGCGCCGGACTTCTTCGCCGCTTTGGCCGTCTTGGCCGTTTTCGCCGCCGCCTTGGCCTCCTGCTTGTACGCGCGCACCTCGACGAGCGACTCCGGGCCCGTGATGTCGGCGACCGACCGGTGCGATCCTGCCTCCCCGTAAGGGCCTGCCGCCTCCCGCCACCCCTTCGGACGCACGCCCAACTGCTTGCCGAGCAACGCCAGGAAGATCCGGGCCTTCTGCTCGCCGAAGCCGGGCAGTGCGTTGAGGCGTTCCAGCAGCTCGTCGCCGGTCGCGGCGTCCCGCCACACCGCGCTCGCGTCGCCGTCGTACTCCGCCACCAGGAACTGGCACAGCTGCTGCACCCGCTTCGCCATGGAGCCGGGGTAGCGGTGGAGGGCTGGTTTGGTGGTGAACAGTTCGGTGAAGGCGTCCGGGTCGTAGGCGGCGATCCGGCCCGTGTCCAGGTCGTCGGAGCCCATCCGCTCCGCGAGGGTGTACGGGCCCGTGAACGCCCACTCCATCGGCACCTGTTGGTCCAGCAGCATGCCGACCAGAGTGGCCAGCGGGCTGCGGCCGAGGAGTTCGTCGGCCTCCGGATTCTGGGCGATCCGCAGGGTGATGTCCTTGCCCGTGCCTGTGCCCTTGCCGCTGCTGCCGCTCGTGGTCATGCTGCCGATCATCGCGAGCCCGGCGGACGACGGCGACCGGGACTACGCCGATGGCCTCTTCCCTCTCGGCCGAAGGGAGTAAGGCGAGGGGCAAGGAGCGTCGGCCGTGGTGCGAGGGGCCGCCCGTGCGTAGCTGTGTTCGACGAGGCACAGGTGCCTGGCGAGCGGGCCCACCACGTCTTTCGGGCAGCCGCCACATGCCGAGCCGATGTGGTCGGGGCGGCGCGCAGCGGTACACCCAAGCCGTCCTGGACGACCCCCGTAATCAGCAGAGGATCGAAAAATGGCTGGCGGGGAACCCTGATCCTGCTAGGTCCACCCGAAACCTTGGGCTCGAATTCACCGACCCGGTGGGCACGTCCTGGAGCCGTGGTGACTCCGCGCCGCACGATGCGAACAACGTGATGGTCACGCTCAGGCCGGTAACAGGCGGCCATCCGCCCTACGTCGTACTGACATCAATGCCCTCCGACCTCCCTCCGCCTCCCTAGTTCGCCTGGTCGAAACCATGCCTGACCGACGCCGCCCCTGACCGACAGACCGGGAGAAGTCACATGACCGTGGTGGACAAAGAGACCTGGAAGACAGCCGTGTGCGAGCTGTTCGGCGGCAGTGCGTTCGCCGCGGTGGGTCCGTCCGAGGAGGGAGAAGGGGGCTGGCGCAGAGGTGCCGTTGACGTCATGAGGCTGAGGACTCGTGACCCGCGGGGATGGTGGAGCATCAACAATGCCCCGGAAGGCGACGTGCACACGCTTTGCGGTCCCGATCGACCCTTTCTCCCTCCTCGCTCCGCGGACTTCGATGCGGTGTACGAGGTTTCGAGGCGGGGAGCGGCCCAGGTCCTGGTCACCTTGCAGGGTGACTGGTTCCTCACTGCCGGAATCCCCGGGTTCGACAAGCGCGAACCGGAGTTGATACGGCATGCAGGATTGATCCTCGAACGTTTCGGCCATGATGCGCTCTGCTATACGAATGCTTCCGCTGCCAGGGATGATCCGAACGGTGACATGTTCGGAAGGGAAGCCGCTTACGAGGGCTTCACGGACTATGCACTGGACTGCGGAGTAATTGTGGTCTCGCCGACCGAGGTCGGTGTTTTCTGGGGCTTCGTCATTGACTGAGAGAGTGGGCTGTGACCAATCGTTCCTCGACCTACCCCGACCGGAAAACCGCGCACTGGTGCACTCAGCAGGTCATCACCCGGAATGAGCAGAGGGTTCACCGATGGCTGGCCCAGGGCACGCGGGTGCGCCTGTCCATCGAAGCTGCCTGGCCTTCCCGGACCGATCCCGTGGGACGGGTTCTGCTGCAGTCGATGATGGTTTCCGGACACGGTGCTGTAGATGTCCGCGCGGCGCGAGTGGTCCTCCAGCGTGATGCCGGGAGCGCACACGGTTTTGTCGTGCACTCCACTTTCCCGATCTACCTCTAAAGGGCCCTCGACCATGCCGATGAAACCGTACGAATTCGATCGCCGTTACGGCGAGTTGGATCAGGTCGTCAGCGCGCACATCGGGCAGAACGCCGAGGTCGTGGACGGGAACGGGGACGCAGACGGGCGGGCGCCGAGCCACGCGCTGCAGGCCTATCTGCGCCACACCTGGCACACCCGCCCCTGGGCCCTGGCCATCGCGGAACAGCAGCTTCGTGAGTACGCCCGCTTCCCGCCCGGTCGGCTCCGCCTTCGCCTGGGTGAGTTCTATTCCGTACCGGACGTCGGCCTGCCCGAGTCGCGTACGCAGGACTGGCTGCTCCAGCTTGCGGACCAGGTGAGGCACAGCGTCGACTCCAGTGAGGTTCCTATGCCGTCGGTGCCTCGGACGCACTGGGAGTGGCAGGCTCGCTTCCCGGAACTCGCCCAGTTCCTCGGGGGATGGTTCTCGCAGGACATGGTGGACGAGTTTCCCGACCACGAGGCGGCCGTGAGCCACTACGAGGCCACAACGGATGGGGCTCTCGTCGCTCGCTTGGTCGGAGAGGTCGCCGAACTTCTTGCCTTGAATCTGGAGGAGACCGACTACGTCCTCGGGCTGGCCGAGCTCGGCCTGGAAGTGGATCCGCCCGCACCTCTGTCGGCGGGCGTCTGGCTCGAATCTGTGATGGGCCGGCTCGGCCGGCCCGGTCCGAAGTACGGTCCGAGCCCGACAGGCGGGTAGAGGAGCGGTGGGCAGGAGGGAGCCCCGCAGGGCCGTCCGCCCTACCGCTCCAGCCGGTCCGCCCGCATCCGCAGGTAGCGGGCCTCGGGCTCGCTGAGGGTGGCGTCGGCGGCGGCGCGGTAGGCGGTACGGGCGGCGGCCGTGTCCCCGGCCCGCTCCAGGAGATGGGCTCGTACGGCGTCGAGCCGGTAGGTGCGTTGCTCCGCTGCCCCCGCGCCCGCCAGCGCGTCCACCTCCGCCAGCCCCGCCCGGGGCCCGTGCACCATGGCCACCGCGACCGCCCGGCCGAGCGCGGCGGCGGGGTCGGGGGTGCGCCGTACGAGGAGGTCGTACAGGGCGAGGATCTGCGGCCAGTCGGTGTCCTCGGCATGCTCCGCCTCGTCGTGCAGGGCGGCGATCGCGGCCTGGAGCTGGTAGTCCCCGGCCGGTCCTTGGGCGAGTGCCTCCTCGGCCAGGGCGGTGCCCTCCGCGATCGCCGTACCGTCCCAGCGGGTGCGGTCCTGTTCGTCGAGGGGGATCAGCTCACCGTCCGGCCCGGTGCGCGCCGGGGTGCGTGCCTCGGTGAGGACCATCAGCGCCAGCAGCCCGGTGACCCGGCCCTCGTGGGGGAGCAGCCGGCGGACGGAACGGGTCAGCCGGATCGCCTCGCGGGCCAGGTCCGTGCGGTGGAGGTCGGGACCGGCGGTGGCGGTGTAGCCCTCGTTGAAGATCAGGTAGAGGACCTGGAGCACGGCGGCGAGGCGTTGGTCGCGGTCCCGGGCGTCCGGCTGCCGGAACTGCGTACCGCGCACCGTCCGCTTGGCCCGGCTGATCCGCTGCGCCATCGTCGCCTCCGGCACCAGATGGGCGCGGGCGATCTCCGCCGTGGTGAGGCCGCCGACCGCGCGGAGGGTCAGCGCGATCTGGGCGGCGGGGGAGAGCGCGGGGTGGCAGCAGAGGAAGAGCAGGGTGAGCGTGTCGTCCTCGGAGGGGGCCCGGCCCGGGCCGGAGGGGCCTTCGTCGGCGGGTCCTTCCCCGGGTGGCGGGGCGACGAACGCGTCCGCCGGGGTGAGGGCCGCCGCCGCCTCCTCGCGCCGCCGGCGGGCCTCGTCGCTGCGCAGCCGGTCGGTGAGGCGGCGCGATGCGACCCGGATGAGCCAGCCGCGCGGGTTGTCGGGGATCCCGTCCCCGGGCCACTGCTCGGCGGCCGCGATCAGGGCCTCCTGGACGGAGTCCTCGGCCGGGTCGAAGTGCCCGTACCGGCGCACGAGCGCGCCGAGGACCTGCGGCGCGTGGCGGCGCAGCAGGTCCTCGATGTCGTCGGTCTCTCGGCCCACCTGGACCCTTCGGCTCGGTCAGTCGTCGAGCCCGCCGTCGACGGGCCGGATGAGGACCGGGTAGTCGGGCGCCCCGGCCGGCTGCGGACAGCGTGCCACGCGGGCGGCGATCTCGGTCACCCTTTCCAGGCTCTCGCAGTCGAGGACCCAGAACCCGGCGAGCAGCTCCTTCGTCTCCCTGTACGGCCCGTCCGAGACCACCGGACGCCCCTCGCCGTCGACGCTGACGGCCCGGCCCGACGCGGGCTCCCGCAGCCCGTAGCCGGTGACCAGCTCGCCCGACTCGGAGAGGTAGTCGTTGATGCTGCCCATGTGGGCGTACATCGCCTGCACGGCCTTCTCGTCCCAGACCGGGCTGTCGGCGCTTCCCTTGCCGCTCTGCGCTTCGTAGTCCGCCTGGCTGCCCTGGACCATCACCAGATACTTCATGACCGTCGCCTCCTGGTCGCTCGTGGTCGCTCTGTGGTCGTTCTTCCTCTTGCACAGGGGACGTCGGGGCCGGTGAGGGCTTCTCGACACCACGCGCGAAGTTTTCTCGGATTCACCCGGCGGGGTGGGCGGAACGGGGCGTTCAGTAAAGTTCGGCTGCGCTTCGTTTCCGCTCGTCGCGCCCGCTTTCCGCCCTCCTGAAACCCGAACGACGAGGTCCCGGCCCGTGCCCGCATCCCCAGCCCCGCTTCCGTGCCCCGTCGCCGTTGTGGGCATCGGCGCGGACGGCTGGTCCGGGTTGACCGGTACGGCGCGGGATGCGCTGCGCGAGGCGGAGGTGCTGATCGGCGGGGCGCGCCAGCTGGACCTGCTCCCGCCGGAGTGCGCCGGGGTACGGGTGGGCTGGCCGTCGCCGCTGCGGCCGGCCGTCCCCTGGCTGCTCGCCGAGTACGGGGAGCGCCGGATCGCGGTGCTGGCCAGCGGGGATCCGATGTTCTACGGGATCGGGCGGGCGCTGGCGGAGGAGCTGGGGCCGCAGCGGCTGCACGTCCTGCCGCACCCCTCCTCCGTCTCGTACGCCTGCGCGCGCCTCGGCTGGCCGCTGGAGGACACGGAGGTCGTGACGCTGGTGGGCCGCCCGGTGTCCCGGCTGGTGGCCTCCCTGTACGAGGGCCGACGCCTGCTGGTCCTGAGCGCCGACGCGAGCACCCCGGCCACGGTCGCGGCCCTGCTCACGGCCCATGGCTTCGGCCCGAGCCGGCTGCGGGTGCTGGAACAGCTGGGCGGCGAGGACGAGGAGTACGTCGACGGCCTCGCGGCGGAGTGGGCGCACGAGCCCGGGGACCGGCTGAACGTGATCGCGATCGCGTGCCGGGCGTCGGCGGATGCGCTGCGGCTCGGCACGGTGCCGGGGCTGCCGGACGAGGCGTACGAGCACGACGGCCAGCTCACCAAGCGCCACATCCGGGCCGTCACGCTGGGGACGCTGGCGCCCGCGCCCGGGGAACTGCTCTGGGACGTGGGCGGCGGCTCGGGCTCGATCGCGATCGAGTGGCTGCGGGCACACCCGTCCTGCCGGGCGGTGAGCGTGGAGCGAGACCCGGTGCGGGCCGAGCGGATCACCCGTAACGCGGAACGCCTGGGCGTCCCCGGCCTGCGGGTCGTCACCGGCCCGGCTCCGTCGTCTCTGGCCGAACTCCCTTTCCCCGACGCGGTGTTCATCGGCGGCGGCCTGACCGCGCCGGGCCTGCTGGACGCGTGCTGGGAGGCGCTGCGGCCGGGGGGCCGGCTGGTCGCGAACACGGTGACGCTGGAGTCGGAGGCGCTGCTGGCCGAACGGCACAAGGCGTACGGCGGCGAGTTGGTACGGCTGTCGGTCGCGCACGCCGTACCGGTCGGCGGGTTCACGGGCTGGCGGCAGGCGATGCCGGTGACCCAGTGGTCGGTGACCAAACCCTCATCCTCAGACGTAAGTTCGCACATGGGAGACAGACGATGACCGTGTACTTCATCGGCGCGGGCCCCGGAGCCGCCGACCTGATCACGGTGCGCGGCGCCCGGATCCTCGCCGCCAGCCCGGTCTGCCTGTACGCGGGCAGCCTGGTCCCGGTGGAACTGCTGGCCGAGTGCCAGAAGGACGCCCGCCTGGTCGACACGGCGAACCTGGACATCGAGCAGATCACGGCGGAGCTGGTCCGGGCCCACGAGGACGGCCACGACGTGGCGCGGCTGCACTCGGGCGACCCGTCGGTGTTCAGCGCGGTGAACGAGCAGATGAAGCGCCTGGACGAGGCGGGCGTACCGTACGAAGTCGTCCCCGGCGTCCCCGCGTTCGCGGCGGCGGCAGCGGCCCTGAAGCGCGAGCTGACGGTCCCGACGGTCGGCCAGACGGTGATCCTGACCCGTATCGCCCAGCGCGCCACGGCGATGCCGGCGGGCGAGGACCTGGCGACGCTGGTCCGCAGCGGCGCGCTGATCGTGCTGCACCTGGCGGCGCGGTACGTGGACCGCGTGGTCGACGAACTGCTCCCGCACTACGGGGCGGACTGCCCGGCGGCGGTGGTGGCGATGGCGTCCCGCCCGGACGAGATCATCCTGCGCGGCACCCTGGACTCGATCGCCGAGCAGGTGAAGGCGGCGGGGGTGATCCGGACGGCGGTCATCATGGTGGGCCGGACGCTGGGGGCGGAGCAGTTCCGGGACAGCCATCTGTACTCACCGGAGCGGGACCGGCACGTCTGCTGAGGGGGAGGGGTTCGAGGCCGGGTGGGGCGGAAGAGATCGTCGACCGGGCACTGGCTTACCGGCCGATAGCGCTCTGACCCGAACGGCGTGGGCGGTCGTCCGCGTATTCGCGTGCTCGGACTCCGGCCGTCCGGCGTCCAGGGCCTCCCGGCGGCCCTGCTCGACGCCGGTCTGTCGGCCCGCCCCGGAGTGGTCCGGGCCGGCCGGATCGGACCGCCGGTCTACGACGCGACGCGGGACTCCGACACGGGGATCGCGATCATGCCGGCGGTCGACTACCGCCTCCCCGGAGGGCTGACCTGGTCGGAACTGGAGACGGTGCTGCGGACGGCACTGGCCGACGAGCGGGCCGTCGGCCTGGACGTCACGATCTTCAACCCCCGTCGCGACCCCGGCGGGAGCATCGCGGCCCGCCTCACGAAGTGCCTGCGCCGAGGGCTGTCGGCGCGGCCCGACCACGGAGGCTGAGGGAGCCGACCCCGGCGGCGGAGACGGTACCGGGGGACTGACAACGCCTCCGGTTGTCCGAGTCCGAGTCCGAGTCCGAGCCCGCGCCGGATCCCGTGTGCCGCGTAGGGTCCGTTCCGTGGACGACGACAGGGTGATCATGGCGCGGGCGCGGGTTCATCTGGTGCCTGCGGTGTTGGCGTTGGCCAATCCGCCGTGGCAGCGGGACGTGTGGCTCGATCCGGATGTGTTCGAGAACTTGGACTACGTCATCCACACGCTCTTCGACGACTTCTGCGATGCCGAGCACCCTGAGCGCTACCTCGGGATCGGTCTGCGCAGTGAGGAAGAGGTCGCGCTGTTCAAGGAGTTGGACCGGGCGCTGACCGTCGCCGAGGCTCAGGCTCCGGGCGGTTTTGACGAGGAGATGCTGCGCGTCGAGGGATGGTTGGAGGTGGTGGCCGTGGCCGGGCGGCTGGCGCAGGTCATGGTCGCCCACGACCTGGGCGAGATCCTCGCGTTGCATGAGGCTCGGGGTGCGGCGGAGGCGTAAGTCGGCCGGGCCGGTGGGGTGTTGCGGCGGGCATGGGTGTGCCCGGGGGCCGGAGTGCGGCTCCCGGGCACTGGTGCGTGTGCGTACTGCTTCGCGTCAGCCCTTGATCTCGATCTCGCCGTTCTTCGAGGTCGAGGAGTCGGCCGCCGGCGCGTCCGGGGTGGTGGTCGGGGCCGGGACCGTCGTCGTGCGGTTCTTCAGGTTCTCCAGGAGGGACGCGAGGTCCACGCCCGTCGTCGAGCTGAGCAGTTCCATGCCCTGCGAGACGTTGTCGGTGACCGTGCGGGCCAGCTGGCTCGCGCCGTCCGTGGAGATGACCGTCATCTTGTCGATGGCGCTCAGCGGCTCCGAGGCCTTCGCGACGACGCTCGGGAGGACCTCGACCAGCATCTGGAGGACGGCCGCGTCGCCGTACTGCGCGAACGCGTCGGCCTTCTTCTGCATGGCCTCGGCCTCGGCCGCACCCTTGGCGGCGATCGCCGCGGCGTCCGCCTCACCCTCGATGCGGACCGCGTCGGCCAGCGCCGAACGGTGCAGCTTCTCGCCCTGACCGGTCAGGCGCGAGCGCTCCGCGTCGGCCTCGGCCTCCTTGACCTGGGCGATGCGGCGGGCCTCCGCCTCCTGCTCGGCCTGGTAGCGGGCGGCGTCGGCGGGCTTACGGACCTTCGTGTCCAGCTCGCGGTCGGTCAGCGCGGCCTGGCGCTCGGCGACCTTCTCCTGCTCCTGGAGGACTTCCTGCTGGCGGGCGGCCTCGGCGAGCGGTCCTGCGGCGTTGGCCTTGGCGGCCGCGGCTTCCGTCTCGGCCTTGATCTCGGCCTGCTTCAGGTAGTACGTCCGCTCGGCGATGGCGATCTCCTCGGCCGCCTTCAGCCGGGCCTGCTCCGAGGCCCGCTTCGCGATGGCCTCGGCGATGTCCGCCTCCTGCTTGGCGCGGGCGGCCTCCGGGCGGCCGAGGTCCTCCAGGTAGGAGCCCTCGGTGGTGATGTCCTGGATCTGGAAGGCGTCCAGGATCAGGCCCTGGCCGGAGAGGCTGGCCTCGGCCTCCTCCGCGACCTGGCCGGCGAACGCGGCCCGGTCCCGGATGATGTCCTCCACCGACATCCGGCCGACGATCGCGCGCAGCGCGCCGGAGAGCACTTCCTGGGTGAAGCCGACGATGCCGTCCTGCTGCTGGAGGAAGCGCTGGGCCGCGGCGCGGATCGCGTCCTCGCTGCCGCCGACCTTGACGATCGCGACGCCTTCGAGGTTCGACTTGACGCCCCGCAGCGTCACCGCGCCGCGCACGGCGATCGGGATGTGCCGGCTGGACAGGTCCAGGGTGAACTTCTGCTGGACGAACGGCACGACGAAGACGCCGCCGCCCACGACGACCTTCTGGCCGCTGTTGTCGATGCTGGTGCGTCCGGTGACCGGATCCGTCGACTTCTTGCCGCGGCGGCCGGTGATGATGAACGCCTCGCTGGGCCCGGCCACCTTGTATCGCGTGATGACGACGAGGCCGAGCAGGACGAGGAGTACGACGATGCCGATGACGGCGATGACTACTGGACTCATGAGGTTTGTCCCCCCTGCCTCCCTTGGGGGACGGCAGATCGTTGTGGAGCGGGCCTTGCTGCGGAGTTGACCGGGGGTGGGGCGGTCGGGCGGGTGGAGCCGGTGTGCGTGGTCAGCGCTCCACCGGGCGTACCGCGACCGACGTGGTCGACAGCGCCTCTTCCACCCAGATCTCGGTCCCGCGCGCGACTGGCGTGGCCGACTTGGCCGCGTACTTCACCGGCTGGTCGCCCAGCCGCAGCAGCACCTCGCCGTACCCCTCGGCCGGGATGGCCGTCACGACGGAACCCGAGGTGCCGACCAGGTCGGAGTCGCGCGGCGTGGCGTGCGTCTGGTCGCGCATCAGGGCCCGGCTGAGTTTCCAGGTCAGCCAGCCCGCCACGAGGCCGGCTACGACGCCGACGACGGTGGCCAGATACGTTCCGGTGTTCGTCGTCCCGAGCACGATCGCTCCGCCGAAGCCGAGCATCGAGATGAAGCCGGCGATCACCGGAAGCGAGAGCAGTCCGTCGAAGAGGCCGTCCAGGACGCCGTCGAAGAGGCCTTCGAGGACCCCGCCGAAGATCAGGGAGAGGGCCAGCAGGACGATTCCCGCAATGCCGAGACCGAGAAAGAAGGTCACGCGATCACTCCCCTACCTGTCGACACCTGCCGACTTCCCCCGAGTGTTTTTCGTCGATCTGGCTGGATGATCCCATACAGCACCTGTTCCGGTCACTGCCGGGTTCCGGCAATCTTTACGCGTTTTTGATGCCGGACAGGCGGTCCGTGAGCGTGGTCTGTGATTGGAACGTCGCTCCGAGCAGCGCCACGTGCTTCCAGCGCAGGATCCCGTCCGGGCCGATCACGAAGACCGCCCGCCGCACCCCGATGCCGGGCGCGGAGACCCCGTACGCCTTGGCGATCTCCCGGCCCTCGTCGGCCAGCAGCGGCATGCGCAGGTCGAAGGCGCGGGCGAACGACTCGTGGCTGTCCACACCCTGTGGACTGATTCCCCAGACGTCGGCGTCGAGGCCCTCGAAGGACTCCATGCCCGAGGAGTACGAGCACAGCTGCTTCGTGCAGACGCTGGTGTTGTCCCCCGGGTAGAACGCCAGCACCACGGAACGGCCACGGGCGGTGGACAGCCGGTACTCGGAGCGTTCGAAGGTGTCGCCCGAGGCGGACAGGACGCCGCCCGGGAGGGTGAAGTCTGGTGATGCGCTGCCGAGTTGAGGGCCAGATGCCATGGAAGGTCCTTCGGTGTCGTATACGGGGATGGCGCGGACGGCACGGATGGTTCCGTGGCCGTGACCGTACAGTGGACGGCACTTCACCCATCCGGAGCGGCCTCGGCGCCGAATACGGGGAGAGGGGCCCCTGCGCCCCACGCCCGGACCTGGAGGTACGCGTGGCCCAACGACCGCCGTCGGCAGCGGTTCTCGTTCTGCACGGGGGGCGCGAGACCGGTACGGAACCCCCGCCGCCGGGTCTGCTCAACCTGCCCGGCACCCGGATGCGCCCCTTCGTGCGGGCGGTCACCCGCGCCGCCGGCGAGGACGTCCTCGTGAGGCAGGTGCGGTACGCCCACCGGGGCTGGAACGGCACCCGTGCGGACCCCCTCGGCGACACCGTGGCCGCCCTCGACGTGCTGCGGGAGGAAGCGGGCGACGGCCTGCCGGTGGTGCTCCTGGGCCACTCCATGGGGGCGCGCGCCGCCCTCCGCGCCGCCGGGCACCCCCTCGTGCGGGGCGTCGTCGGGCTCGCCCCGTGGTGCCCGCCGGGGGATCCGGTCACCCAGCTCGCGGGCCGTGACGTCGTCCTCGTACACAGCAACCGGGACCGGATGACCAGCCCCCAGGCCACCCAGTCCCTCACCGCCCGGGCCCGTCGCGCCGGCGCCCGTACGTGCATGGTCACCGTCCGGGGCGGCGACCACGCCATGCTCCGCCGGGCCTCCGCCTGGCACCGGCTCACCACCGGGCTGGTCACCGGACTGCTGGGTTCCGGCAGTCTGCCGGGTCCGGTCGGCGAGGCCCTCGCCCTGCCGCCCACCGCGGAGGCCACCGACGGGACTCTCGATCTGGACCTCGATCTCGACCTCGGCCCGCTCCGGGCCCGGGCGGGCGTCCGGCCTTGAGGGGCTGTCGGCTGCCCAGGCCCTGTCGGCCGCTCATGCCCTGCGTCGTTGCTCGGGCCATTGTCGGCCCACCCCCACGGCCGCCTGCCGACCCGGGCCCCCACGGCCGCCTGCCGACCCGGGCCCCCCACGGCCGCCTGCCGCCCTGGGCCCCCCACCGGCCGCCCTGCGGATGCGGTACGGGAAGGGGCGGCCGACGATGGAGGCTCGGGAGCCGACGAACGGCGGGAGGCAGGCTCTTGCAGGCCGACACGTGCGATGACGGCATGCCGTCGTTCTTCGACCCGAAGACTGTCGCGGCCCTGTTCGACGGCAATCCGGCCGCCGTCGCGGTGCTCGACCACGATCTTCGCTACACCTACGTCAACCCGGCCCTCGAACGGCTCAACGGCGTCCCCGCCGCCTCCCACATCGGGCGGACCTTCGCCGAGGTGCTGCCCGAGCTGCACGGGCAGGCCGCCGCCCTGCGCGACGTCCTGAACGACGGAAAGCCCCGCGAGGAGACGATTCACGGGCAGACCTGGGCGCCGGACGAGGCGGACCAGCGGTTCTGGCGTGCCACCTACCACCGGCTCGACGCGGACGGCGAGGGCTGCGGGCTGATGGCCATCGTCGTCGAGATCACCGACCTCACCCGGCAGCGCGAGGAGCTGGAGCAGGCCCGTGGGCACGTCGCCCTGCTCTCCACCGCCGCCGTCCGGATCGGTACCACGCTCGATATGGACACCACCTGCCGGGAGCTGGCCGAGTTCGTGGTGCCCGACTTCGCCGACGTCGCGGTCGTCGACGTGTTCCCCGCCGAGGTGGGGCACTCCGTGCGCCGCCCGGCCCCCGGCGTCGTACGGCTGCGGCGGGCCGCGCTGCGGGGCGACGGCGACCTCGACGAGCAGGTGCAGCGCTTCGGCCATCCGGGGGAGTACGTCGACTTCGCGGCGGACTCCGCGGTCTCCCGCTGCCTGGCGGAGAACGAGCCGGTCATCGACGACTGGGAGGGCCAAGAGCGGGGGCGCAGCGCCTTGACCTCGGACCGGATCGCCGCCTCCCGGGCGCTCGGTCTGCGCCAGGCGCTCGTCGTCCCGCTCACCGCCCGGAGCCGGCCGCTCGGCACGCTCAGCCTCGTCCGGGCCGAGGGCTCCCCCGCCTTCGGCGACCAGGACGTGGCCGTCGCCCGCGAACTCGCCGTCCGGGCGGGCGTCGACCTCGACCACGCCCGCCGCTACGACCACGAGCACAGCATCGCCCGCGAACTCCAACGCTCCCTGCTTTCCGAGCCCTGGGGGCCCGCCTCCCACGTCGAGGTCGCCACCCGCTACCTCCCCGCGGACCGGGGCGTCCTGGTCGGCGGCGACTGGTTCGACGTCGTGCCCCTCCAGGACGGCCGGCACCTCAAGGCGATGGGCGATGTGATGGGCCACGGGGTGGAGGCGGCCGTCGCCATGAGCCAGTACCGCTCGCTGCTGCGGCTGCTGGCGCAGGAGGACCTGCCGCCGCACCAGATCCTGGAGCAGCTCGACACCATGGTGGAGCGGTCCGGCCTGGACCGGGCGGCGACCTGTCTGCTCGCCGTCGTCGACCGGTTCGGCGGGGTGTGCGAGGTGGCCAGTGCGGGCCATCTGCCTCCGGTCTTCATCGACCCGGGCGCCGCCGGGGCCCGGGTCGTGCCGGTGCCGGTGGGGCCCCCGCTCGGCACCGGGTTCGGCGGGTACCGGACCGCGTCCGTGCCCTGCGGTCCGGGGACCGTGCTGTTCCTGTACACCGACGGTCTCGTGGAGCGCAGGGGCGAGGACATCGACGTGTCCGTGCAGCGCCTGGCCTCGCTGACCCTGCCGCCGAGCGGACGTCTGGAGGACCTGCTGGACCAGGTGCTGGACCGGTTCGGCGGGGACGCGGAGGACGACATCGCCGTCCTCGCGTCCCGGATCCGCGAGGGCCCGCCGGTGGTGCGGCCGACCCCTTCGGAGTGACGCCTCCGGCCTCCCCGGGAGGGGGAGGCCGGGAACCGGCGGCCCGCCCCGGTTCCGGGCCGGCCGCCTTTCGTGGTGCGGGTGGGGCTCAGGTCCCTTGCGGGTTCTCCTGCCGGCGGCCGCGCAGCTGCCGCAGTACGAGGGCGGCCGAGGTGATCAGCGGCAGCAGCCCGGCCATCGCGTCGGCGGTGTTCAGCTTGTCGTGCGTGCCCTTGGCCCGGCGGACCTGCTTGGACGCCCTGACGACCGCGAGCGCGCTGCTGCCCAGGCTCAGCACGAGCCCGGCCTTGCTGCCGCGCAGGCCCTTGGCGGACGTCGCGGACCGGTTCTTCGCCATCGGGGACACCTCCAGCCGGTGGGGCCGCCCGTTCGCGGACGTGCCCTCCCCGTCCACGTAACCGGGTGTCCGCCACCCCCGCAAACGGGGCCGGCCGTGCTCCGTCGCTCCCGCTGTGGCACCCCGGCGCCATCCCTCGTTCACGCCACGGCCGCGCGGGGGTCGTCGCGCCTTGCGATCGTCCCCTGCGGAAGACCATCACGCGGGAGGGGACGTCACATGAACAGATCGAGGTCCGGGACACGGTCGGCACGGCTGCCACGGCTGCCACGGCTGCCGCGGTGCGGGGCGCTGCTGCTGGCCGGGGCGCTGGCGGCGGGCACGGTCGTGGCCGGGGCCGGCACCGGGGCGGCCGCCGCCGACCCGTGTACCGGGAGCGGGCCGCTGCCGCGCACCTGCGCGCAGCCGGGGGACCTGATCGACGTCACCCTCGGCGAACTCCACCCGACCCAGGCCGTACTCGGCTTCGACCAGGTCTTCTACAAGCTCGGCCGGTACGGCAGCGACCGCGACGAGGCGGCGGGCGACGTCAACAAGCGCTTCGACGACTGGTGCGAGACCAACGGACAGGAGGAGGCGGCCTCGGCCGGTCCCGGGGCCCGGCTGGACGACCCGTCGAGCTTCTCCTGCACCGTGCCGGTCGGGCAGGAGACCTCCGAGACGATCGCTCCGATGAAGACGGCCGTGATCGGGCCGGGCGGCAAGCTGTACCTCACCGACGGGCACCACACGCTGACGTCCTTCCTTGAGGGCCCCGACGGCTCGCCCCGGATGCACATCCGGCTCCGCGTCACCGACAACTTCAGCTCGCTGTCCACCTCGGCCTTCTGGCAGCGGATGGCCGCCGAGAAGAAGGTGTGGCTGCGCGACGAGAACAACCGGCCGCTCGGCGTGGAGCAGCTTCCGGACCGGCTCGGCATCACGCACTTCCGCGACGACCCGTACCGCAGCCTCGTCTACTTCACCCGGGACATCGGTTACGAAGTCCCGGACGGCGCCACGGAGTTCCTGGAGTTCTCCTGGGGGTCCTGGCTGCGCGGCGAGCACGACACGGGCGCGTACGACCTGACCGCCCCGGGCCCGTACCTCGACCTGGTGAAGCGTGCCTCGAAGTCGATGGCGGCGCTGGACGCCGATGCGGTCGTGGGCGACGGGAAGACCGCCGCCCAGCTCGGCCGGATCGACGAGTGGAACGGCGGGAAGAAGGAGACGGGCGGGGAGTTCGCCAAGCTGGGCAAGCCGCTGAGCGACCCGAAGCCCGGCAAGCTCGCCGAGGCCCTCGACTACAGGGCCCGCGTCCTGCCCGTGCCCGCCTGCACCACCACGGTCACCGGGCCCCGCAACGGTCCGCTCGTCGTCACGAGCGGCGTCACCTGCCTGGACCGCGCCGCCCAGCGCGGGCCCGTCGTCGTCCGCCCCGGAGCGGCCCTCGTGGTCACCGGCTCCACGCTGGACGGCCCGCTCCAGGCGGACCGGGCGACAGCGGTCCACCTGTGCGGTTCGCGCGTCAGCGGGCCCGTCGTGGTGAGCCGCAGCTCCGGTCCCGTACGGATCGGAGGCCCGGGCTGCACCGCGAACACCGTCGAAGGACCCGTCGTGGTCACCGGCAACGCCGCACCCCGGTAGCCGGCCCCCTCAGACGAAGGCGTACGCCACCGTCGTCGCCGCCCCCAGGCCCGCGCCCGCCAGGGTCTGGGCGACGGTGTGATAGCCGAGGGCGACCCGGGACCAGCAGACGGCCGCGGTCAGCGCGTACGCGGCGATCCACCAGGGGGAGTGGACGACGGCCAGGAGCGAGACGGACGCCGAGGCCACCGCCGAGTCGACCGAGATCTTCCACACCGTGTTGACGGCCAGCAGGCCGATCGTCATCACCCACAGCGCGAGCATCGCGACGAGGATCCCGGTGGGCGCGTTTCCCAGCACCATCACCACCGAGCCGGCGCCGATCGAGCCGAGGATCACGAAGAAGATCGGCGCCCGTTTCGTACGGTCCACGACATGGCGGTCGCCCCAGGTGCCGCGTCCGCGCTCCCACTCGATGTACCCCGCCGGGATCAGTCCGGCGCAGAGCGCCCCGAGGAAGCCCCAGAGCAGCCCCGTCCAGTCGCCCGCCGCCGCGAGGCCGATGCCGAGCATGCCCGCCAGCAGGACGTTGCGCGGCTGGAGGACGTCGGTGACGGTGCGCGCCACGGAGGCCGTGCGGGCGGAGGCGGTGGGGATCCCCTCACCGCCGGGCGCGGTGTCCGTGGTGCTGTCAGCCGTGGTGTCCGTGGGGCCGGTCATGCGCTCATCTCCGTCATGTGCTCGTCTCCGTCGTGCGGGCGGTCGTCCTCGGTGCGGGTTCGGCCGTCGCGGCCGCGAGGACGGCGCGGGCGCGCTCCGCGTCGACCGTCCGGTACGCGGCGGCGACCCGGACCAGCCGGGCCACCTCGCCGTCCTGGTCCGCCGCGTGCTGGGCGGCGACCGGCGCGGCCCCTCCGGCGGGCGCGCCGGACTCCTTGGCGAGCAGGGCGGCCCGGATCCAGTACGCGTCGGTGAGGGACTCGGCGCGGCGCGGGTCGTCCGTGTCGCGGGCGGCGGCCCGTCCGGCGGCGGCGAGCAGCCCGTCGGGCACGTAGTGGCGCAGCTTCTCGGCGGCGTCCGCGATGTCGGCGGCCCAGCGGTCCACCCGCAGGTCGGCCGGGACGTTGAACCGGGTCAGCTCGCGGGGCAGCGAGGCGGGCGGGTCGAACGGCTGCTCGGGGAACACGGCCATCAACTCGTACCAGAGGGCGTGCAGTTGGACCTGGGCCCGCCACAGCCTGGCCCGGCGCGCCCCGGCCGCGAACGCGGGGATGGAGGCGCCGAGGGCGAAGAAGGCGAACAGCACGAGTTGCGCCGCCTCGGTGATCTGGTCGAACCGCAGGGCGAACGCCTCGCTCGGCTCGTCGACCACGCTGACCCACAGGAAGAGGGTGCGGCTGACGGTGTAGCCGACGCCGATGAACATCGCGAACGTCATCATCCCGAGCCCGATGCGCAGATGGCGGCGGCGGGCGTCGAGGGTGGCCAGCGCCCACTGGAAGGCGCAGACGGCGGAGGCGGCCCCGAGGTAGAGGTAGAAGACGCTCATGTAGAGCGTGGCGCCCCACTCGCCGGCGTGGTCGGAGACGAAGCGGTCCGAGGGCTCGGAGCGGTCGACCACGGTGAAGAAGAGGACGGTCAGCAGGATCAGCGTGGCGACGGACGCCTTGGCCGCGAGCTTCTGGACGAGCCGCGCGAACCGTACGTGGCGGGGGACCGCGCCCTCTTCGGGGTAGCTGCCGTAGATCGCCACGATGTAGCTGAGGATGGCCAGAATTGCCACCGTCGCGGTGTAGTGCTTGATGAGGACGGCGAGGTCGGTGACGGCGCTGTTGTTGAGGCCGATGCGTACCGCCTCGGTCTTCGTCCACAGTGCGACGGCGAATCCGGCGTAGCAGCCCCACAGGGCCCGGCGTCTGCGGTCCTCCTCGTCTCCCCACAGGGCGGCGGGCATACGCCACAGGGCAACGGCCGTCATCAGGCCCGCTATGAGGTAGCCGGCGAGATCGAGGGGGGTCACGGCGGTGTTCGTCCTCGGGGTCGTGATGCGGGGTGGGGCCCGCGGCTGGTGGCTGGTGGCACGTGTCAGGCTTCGCCGGACCGTCTTCCGGGGAAGAGGCCGCGCCGCCGGTGGGCCACCGGGCGGGACAGGGAGTTGTCCAGCCGCCCCACCATGTCATCGGTGGTGAGGTCCCGCGCCATCCGGGGGATCAGGGAGGCACCGAATTCGGCCATGCGTTCGTCGTGGGTGTCGTACTGCGCGCGGGCCTGGACGGTGGAGCCGCCGGAGGCGAAGGACTCGGCGGCGGCCGGGGAGATCATCCGGGCGATCAGCGAGGTGTCGAAGACCGGGAGCAGCGTGCGCAGTTGCTCCGCGTCGAGCGTCGTCCCGTGGTCGAACCACTCGTGGCACAGCTCGTGCAGGATGACGTGCTGGGTCTGGTACGCGGTCGGTCTGCGGCGGTAGAGGACGAGGCTGGTGGAGCCCGCCTTCAGGCGCAGTCCGCAGGCGGCGTTGACGCGGGCGAGGCGGTCCGGCATCTCGTGCAGCCGGATCGTGCGTCCGCTCGCCTCCTCCATGTTCGCGACGAGCCCGTCCAGCGTGAAGGGAACCGGGAGGGGCAGGTCGGCGAGCCCGGCCTCGCACTCTTTCCGCAGTTTCCGCAGGGACATGACCAAGACGCTACGCTGCCGGGCCCGCGGGACGGTGGTGCACGGCGGAATCTCTCCCGCCGCTCGCCCCGTCGCCCTGCTTCTCCCGGGCGGCGTCCTCCAGCAGGGACAGGGCGAACCGCAGCAGTTCCGGCGGCAGCCCGTCGTCGTCCAGGCCCCGGCCGGCCAGTCCGCTGATCTCCCCGGTGCGCCGTTTGGCCAGGAACTGGAGCCCGGCGACGACATCGTCGACGACCTCGGACTCCTCCTTGAAGAAGCGCCAGTCCACGCCGAACCCCAGGCCGAGGGCCTTGAGGATGTCCTCGGAGGGCTGGGTGACCTTGCCGGCCAGGATGTTGGAGAAGTAGCTGTGCGACAGCGAGCCCCCGCGGTCGCGGACCAGTTCGGCGAAGACCCGGCCCGAGATCTTCTGGCCGGGGAAGGTCTTCTCGACCATGTACTCGACTTTTTCCCGCAGTGAGCCGAAGCGGGGCAGCTCGTCCGGACCGGGAGGTTCGAGGGGTTCCGGACCGCGTTCGTCGCCGTCGTCCTTGGCCATCCGGGCCTCCACGATCACCTCGGAGTCGGAACTGAGCTTGCGCAAACACTCTACGTCACTGTTAACTCGAAAAAACACGGGCAGGGGACCACGAGGGGAGTCCCTTGCCCGTGAATGGCCCTGTGCCCCGTGACGCCCGGAGCAGGCTCCGGACAGGGGTGTAGCCCTTCACGACGGGGGATGCGTGAAGGGCTACGCGTGCATTATGGCCCCGCGGTGCTCCCGACGACAACTGACCAGTCGGTCAGTGATCCGCTGGAAGGCCGCGAGGGCGGATCCGCCGCGCCCTTCCCGGCTGCCCGAATCTGTCCCGGCCGCGATAGACATGGCCTTGCCGGGCGATTAGGGTTTCTTGTGCAGTCACGTGAAACAGCGGTACGCAGCGGAGGCGCACCCCGCAGGCGTACGGCGCCCGGCTCCTCCGGTCACGCGTGACGGAAGAGGTGCAGATGCCCCCGGAGACCCCCTCGCACGCCACCGACCGGCTCGACGACGACGATTACCCCGCCTACACGATGGGGCGAGCCGCGGAGATGATCGGTGCGACGCCGGGTTTCCTCCGGGCGATCGGCGAGGCGCGCCTGATCACCCCGCTGCGGTCCGAGGGCGGCCACCGCCGTTACTCCCGCTACCAGTTGCGCATCGCCGCCCGCGCCCGCGATCTGGTCGACGCCGGCACGCCCATCGAGGCCGCCTGCCGCATCGTCATCCTGGAGGACCAGCTGGAGGAGGCGCTGCGCCTCAACGAGGAGCTGCGAGGCCGCTCCGCCCGCTCCGGCGGTCCCGCCGAGCGTTGAGGCCGCCGCACCCCGGGCCCGGAAGGCCCCGTGCGGCCCCGCGCGACCCCGGGAAAATATCTGCATTCGGCAGCACAGAATTTCGCGCAATGTGCGATGAGGCTTTTATGTTCCGGATCTGATCGCGATCTGTTCCCGGTCTGTTCCGGACCTGTTCCCGCGTCTGTTCCGACACGGCCGGTGATATTAGGCACCCGCCTCTCCCGGTCCCCTCGTGCTAGTGTTGATCTCAGTTGCAGTTGTGGTTCCCAAAAACTTCAAGTGTTCTTGCCGGTCGGATGTCGGCGGGCACACTTTTGTATTTCCGGTGCTTCCGGACGGGGTAATCATCGCGGCGACGTGGGATCCGCACAGTGTGGATCCGCGGGCTCTGCCCCTAAGGAGATATGACATGGCTACTGGCACCGTGAAGTGGTTCAACGCGGAAAAGGGCTTCGGCTTCATCGAGCAGGACGGCGGCGGCGCCGACGTCTTCGCCCACTACTCCAACATCGCCGCCTCCGGCTTCCGTGAGCTGCAGGAGGGCCAGAAGGTGAACTTCGACGTCACGCAGGGCCAGAAGGGCCCGCAGGCCGAGAACATCACCCCCGCCTGATCACTCAGGCAGCACTGCGCAGCTGGGGCCCGCACCTTGGGGTGCGG
>NZ_JBHXJG010000040.1:0-37650 GCF_042723425.1 Streptomyces sp. NPDC058375
GGACCCCCTTGTCCCCCGGCCGCCCCTGCCGGACGGAACCCTTGGCCCGGGGGGCCGGAAGGTCTGGGTGTGCGTCCCACGGGGGTGGGCGCACCAGGGCCGGGTCCGCCCCTCAGGCGCAGGCCCACCCGGGCCGGGGGTTCCGTCCTCAAACGCCGGACCGGCCGGAGAGGTGCCGAGCGGGCTGGAGCTGTGCGGGCCCACCGGCCCGAAGGTTGTGCGGGCCCGCTGAGTCCGAAGAGCAGAACACGTAGGGAGAGCCGTACGCATGGGCAGCGACATCACCGCCACGGACACCGCCACCACGCCCCACCGCGAGCGGGGCGACGTGGACGCCGGTGCCTACGAGGTGCTGCGGCGGCGGCTCTCCGCGCAGGCCGGCGACCTCGTGCGGCGGGCCGAGGCGCTCAACGCACGGCGGACCGAGGAGTTCGGATCCACCGGGTTGCGGCTTCTCGCCACCGAGCAGGTCCGCACCGAGCAGGCCTCGATCCCCCGTGATCTCGTCGCCGTCGGCCACCAGTTGCTCTTCGGATTCGAGCGCGGGCCCGGCGCCCGGGGTGAAGCAGGCGTCGAGGACGTACTCCTCGTACGGGACGCCTCGCCCGAGGACGACGCCCCCGCGCCGGACGCCCCCCTCCTCGACGACGACGGGTTCCGGCGCGAGTTCTCCTCCCTCCACCGCTACTTCCGCGACGCCCGCCTCCTCCGCCTGCGCCGGGCGGGCGGCAAGCTCCTCGCCGTCTTCCGGACCGGCGAGAACGCCGAGGACATCCGGGTTCTGCGCTGGGCGCTCGGCCCGGACGGGTCGCCCGGCGCGTTCCTCGACGCGCAGGGCGAGCGCGATCACGTCTTCCCGCCGTCGCACGACTTCGCGTGGACCGTCGCCGGGCGCGACGCCCACGTCCCCGGACGCCACCCGCACATCGCCATCGGCAAGAGCGGCGGCCTCTTCGTCGACACGCTCGGCGGCGCCCTCACCGTCAAGGTCGCCGACGACACCGAGTCGCCGGAGGGCATCTACGAGGAGCCCGTCGACGAGCCGTTGCAGTCGCTGGCCGACGCCGATGTCGAGTACGCGGAGGTCGGGCCGCTGGTCCTGCTGCGCGTGCGTCCGTACAAGGAGACGGACTGGCGCCACCTCGTCTTCAACTCCCTGCTGTCCACGGTCGAACGGCTCGACGGCATCGGGCCGTCCTGCCACCGACTCCCCGAGGACCAGGGGATCATCTTCCCCGGTGGCTACTACCTCACCACCGGCACCGCGAAGACCTTCGACACCGCCGAGGAGCTGACCGAGCCGGTCTTCGAGGGCGCGGTCCGCTCGCCCAACGGGGAGGACGTGCTCTACGCCTTCCGCTCCCGCGACGGCCTGCGCAGTCTCCTCCTCCCCTACAACCTGATCCGCCAGGAGGTCGCCACCCCGCTCACCGGGCGCGGGCACGCGCTGCTGGACGACGGGACGCTGATCCTGCTCCGGGACAACCCGGACGGGCCCGCGCGCGTGCACCCGTTGCAGCGCTGGCAGACGCCGTACGTCTCCGACACCTACGCCGCCGCCCGCCCCGCCGGGACCGGTCCGCTCGCCCGGACCGGCAACGCCGACCTGGTGCGCGGGATCTCCGACTGCCTCGCGCTCGCGCACGGCGTACGGGACATGACGCCGACGACCGCCGTGTACGGGCAGCTCGCCGCCGACTGCGCCCGCGCCCAGGACCGCTACCACTGGCTGTCCGACCCCGAACTGGGTTCGCTCGGTGAGCCGTTGGCCGAGCTGCGAGCCACCGCGCAGCAAGTGCTGGCCGAGTTCACCGCCGTACAGGAACTGACCCGGCGGGCCGCCGACGCGCTGGAGGAGACCACGGTCCGCATCACCACGCTGGTGCGGCGGGTACGCGGCGAGGTGCCCGGGTCGGCGTCCGCGTGGGTCGAGCGGCTGACCGAACTGCGTCAGGTACACGGGCACTTGGCGACCGTCGGCGAGATGCGATACGCCGATGTCGAGCGGATCGCGGAGCTGTCGGCCCGGACCGAGGACGACATCGCCTCCGCCGCCCAGCGAGCCGTGTCCTTCCTCGCGCGCGAGGACGCGTTCGACGGGTACCACGCGGACATCGCGGGGCTCGTGGCCGATGCCGGGGCGCTGGAGACCGTACGGGACGCCTCCGCCGTGACGGACCGGCTGGCGGCGATGACGGAGGGGCTCGCCACCGTCACGGACGTCGTCGCCGGTCTCGACATCGGCGACGCCACCGTGCGCACGTCGATCCTGGAACGGATCGCGGAGGTGCTGGGCGGGGCGAACCGGGCCCGCGCCACGCTGGACGCGCGCCGCCGGGAACTGCTGTCGAAGGAGGGACGGGCCGAGTTCGCCGCCGAGTTCGCGCTGCTCGGGCAGGCGGTGACGGGCGCGCTGGCGGCCGCCGACTCACCGGAGGCGTGCGATGACCAACTGGCTCGGCTCCTGCTCCAGTTGGAGAACCTGGAGTCGCGGTTCGCGGAGTTCGACGACTTCCTCGCCGAGCTGGCCGAGCGCCGCACCGAGGTGTACGAGGCGTTCTCCGCGCGCAAGCAGACGCTCCAGGACGAGCGGGCGCGGCGCGCGGAGCGGCTGGCCGGGTCGGCGGACCGGGTGCTGGAGACCATCGCCCGGCGGGTGGCCTCGCTGGACGACCTCGACGCCGTCCACACCTACTTCGCCTCCGACCCGATGGTCGCCAAGATCCGCCGTACGGGCGACGAACTGCGCGAACTCGGCGACCCCGTACGGGCGGAGGAGCTGGACGGGCGGCTGAAGGCGGCCCGGCAGGAGGCGGGCCGCGCCCTGCGCGACCGTACCGAGCTGTACGCGGACGGCGGGTCCGTGATCAAGCTGGGCCGGCACCGGTTCGCGGTGAGCACCCAGCCGTTCGACCTGACGCTGGTGCCCTCCGGCGACCGGCTGGCCTTCGCCCTGACCGGGACGGACTACCGGGCCCCGGTCACCGACCCGGCGTTCACGGCCGCCCGGCCGTACTGGGAGCAGCTGCTCCCCTCGGAGAACGCCTCCGTCTACCGCGCCGAGCATCTCGCCGCCCGCCTCCTCGACGAGCACGGGGCGAGCCGTCTGGCCGAGCGGTCCGATGCCGAACTGGCGCGGATGGTACGGGAGTCGGCAGCCGAGGCGTACGACGAGGGGTACACGCGGGGCGTCCACGACGAGGACGCCACGGCGATTCTGGCCGCCCTGCTGCGCCTGCACGCGGCCGCCGGGCTGCTGCGCCACGAGCCGGGGGCGCGGGCGGCCGCCCAGCTGTTCTGGGCGTACGGCGTGGACGCGGCGCAGCGCACGGCCTGGGTGCGGCGGGCGGTGTCGCTGGCCCGCGCCCGCGACACCTTCGGCCTGGCCCCGACCATCGCCGTGCTCCAGGAGGAGTGGGCGACGGCGATCGAGCACTCCCCCGCCGCGTCGGACGGGGCGCGGCCCGAGGCCGTCGCCGCGTACCTCTTCGAGGAGCTGACCAGCGGGCCGGCCGGGTTCGTCCGGTCCGCCGCGGTCCGGGCGTTCCTCGACGGGTTCCACCGGGCCGCCGGGCCCGACGTGTACGCGGAGGACCTGGCGGCCCTGGGCGACGACCTGGCCGCCCGCAAGCAGCTCGTGGAGGGCTGGCTCGTCCCGTACGCCGAGTCCACGGGGGCCGTCGAGTCCACGGGCATCGGCGGCGGCGATCTGGCGGAGGCCGTCGCGGTGGAGCTCTGCCCGGAGCTGGAGCGGTACGCGTGCGACGCGCCGCTCACCGTACGGCTGGAGGGCCTCCTCGGCGACCACCCGCGCATCGCGGGCGGCGGGGTCCTCACCGTACGGATCGACGAACTCCTCGCCCGCACCGCCGAGTTCCGCGCCGACACCGTGCCCGGCTTCCGCGCCTACCAGCGGCTGCGCACCTCCCTGGTGGACGTCGAGCGCGGGCGGCTGCGGCTGGACGACCACCGGCCGCGCGTGATGTCGGCGTTCGTCCGCAACCGGCTGCTCGACGAGGTGTACCTGCCGCTGATCGGCGACAGCCTGGCCAAGCAGCTCGGTACCGCCGACGCCGACCGGCGCACCGACTCGCAGGGTCTGCTCCTGCTCGTCTCGCCGCCCGGCTACGGCAAGACGACGCTGATGGAGTACGTCGCGGACCGGCTCGGGATGGTCCTCGTCAAGATCAGCGGGCCGAACCTGGGCCACGACGTGACCTCCCTGGACCCGGACCAGGCTCCGAGCGCCACCGCCCGCCAGGAGATCGAGAAGATCAACTTCGCGCTGGAGGCGGGCAACAACACGCTCCTCTACCTCGACGACATCCAGCACACCTCGCCCGAACTGCTCCAGAAGTTCATCCCGTTGTGCGATGCCACCCGCCGCATCGAGGGCGTGCGGGACGGCGAGCCGCGCAGCTACGACCTGCGGGGCAAGCGGTTCGCGGTGTGCATGGCGGGCAACCCGTACACCGAGTCCGGCGAGCAGTTCCGGATCCCCGACATGCTCGCCAACCGGGCCGACGTGTGGAACCTCGGCGAGGTGCTCAGCGGGCGCGAGGACGTCTTCGCGCTGAGCTTCGTGGAGAACGCGCTGACCGCCAACCCGGCCCTCGCCCCGCTCGCCGCCCGCTCCCGGGACGACCTGGCGCTGCTGGTGCGGCTGGCGGGCGGCAGCGATCCTTCGGCGCGCACCGAGAACCTGGAACACCCTTACTCGGCAGCTGAATTGGACCGGATTCTGGCGGTGCTGCGGCATCTGCTCACGGCCCGCGACACCGTCCTCGCGGTGAACGCGGCGTACATCGCCTCGGCCGCGCAGACGGACGCGTCGCGCACCGAGCCGCCGTTCCGGCTCCAGGGCTCGTACCGCAACATGAACAAGATCGCCGAGCGGATCGTGCCCGTCATGAACGCCGACGAACTGTCCGCCGTCATCGACGACCACTACGCGGGCGAGGCCCAGACGCTCACCACCGGCGCCGAGGCCAACCTGCTGAAGCTGGCCGCCCTGCGCGGAACGCTCACCGCCGAACAGGCCGAGCGGTGGGCGGCGATCACCGCGTCCTACGTCCGTACGCAGGCGCTCGGCCGGCCGGACGACCACCCTTCCCCAAGCTCTCAGCTACGTTCGAGCAGGGCAGACCCCATCTCCCGGGCCGTCGCCGCGCTCGGACTCCTCGCGGACCGGATCGCGGCGGTCGAGACGGCGATCCAGCGCGCGGCGGACCCCCGGCACCTGCTGGCGGGCACCCAGGGCGGCGCCAACGGCGGAGCGGTCGACGACCGGCCCGCCCCCGGCCGTCATGCGAAGATCACAAACGCTCCACACTGATCGGGACCGATCGGGAAGACCGAGCCGGAAGGATCACGGCATGCTGGGTTTCGTGCCTCCACTTCCTCAGCAGCCGGGACGCCCGCCGTCGGCCGGCCACATGATCGTCTGCGGTGACGACGCCCTGGCGCGCCGGCTCGCCGTGGAGCTGCGCTTCGTCTACGGGGAACGGGTCACGCTGCTCCTGCCCCCGGGCCGGGACGCCAACAGCCCCGAGACCCCGCTGACCCAACGGGGGCGGGCGGCAGCCCTGTTCGGCCGGATGTCGGCGGCGATGAACCGCGCGGGCAACGGGAGCGGCACCGGGGGCGGCTCCGGCGACACCAACGCCGGGGTCGAGGCCGTCCGCATCATGGAGGCCCCCGAGCCCTCCGACGACGTCCTGGAGGAGGCGGGCGTCGACCGGGCCGCCGCGCTCGCGCTCGTCTACGACGACGACGAGCGCAACATCCGCGCCGCCCTGACCGCCCGCCGCCTCAACCCCCGTCTGCGGCTGGTGATCCGGCTCTACAACCGCAAGCTCGGGCTCCATCTGGAGGAGTTGCTCGACCAGGCGGCGGCCGTCGCCATGCCCGGCATCGACCCGGCGCTGCTGGACGCCTCCACCACCGTCCTGTCCGACGCCGACACCGCCGCCCCGGCCCTCGCCGCCACCGCCCTGACCGGCAGCAGCAAGATCATCCAGGCCGAGGGGCTGCTCCTGCGCGCCGCCGAACGCCCGCCGCCGCGCCCCGGCGAGACCCTCGACCCGGGCCTGTGCACGTTGGCGCTGCTCTCCTCCACCACCAACGACCCGGCGGGGTCGGAGGGTTCGGACAGCAGCGGTGACGAGGCGCCGCAACTGCTGCCCGACGAACAGACCGTGGCCGCGGCGGCCGGGCGCGGGACCGTCGTCCTGGAGACGGTCAGCCGCGCCGACCCGGACCGCCCCGCGACCCGCATGGGCGGCAGGGGCGCCCCGCTCTCCCAGGTCTTCTCCCGCCGGCTGCGCTGGTCGGCCCTCGGTGTCGCGGCCGCCGCGGTCTCCCTGGTGATCGCCTCGGTCCTGACCACCGAGGACAGCCTGCTGCACTCCGCCTATCTCACCCTGCTCGACCTGCTGGGCATGAACGACCCGGCAGCCGAGGGCGCCCCGCCGGCCCGGCAGATCATCCAGCTCCTCTCCGGCGTCGCCGGGCTTCTGCTGCTGCCGCTGCTGATCGCCGCCGTCCTGGAGGCGTTCGGCACCCTGCGCACGGCCTCTTCGCTGCGCCGCCCGCCCCGCGGCCTCTCCGGGCACGTGGTGCTGCTCGGACTCGGCAAGATCGGTACGCGGGTCCTCGTACGCCTCCGCGAACTCGACATCCCCGTGGTCGTCGTCGAGGAGGACCCCGACGCGCGGGGCATCCCGCTGGCCCGCTCGATGCACGTGCCGACCGTCATCGGCGACGTCACGCAGGAAGGCGTCCTGGAAGCGGCCAAGATCCGCCGCGCCCATGCCCTCCTCGCGCTCACCAGCATCGACACGACGAACCTGGAAGCGGCGCTGTACGCCCGCTCGGTGAAACCGGACCTGAGGGTCGCGCTGCGGCTGTACGACGACGAGTTCGCCACCGCCGTCTACCGCACCCTGCGCACCGCGCACCCCGGGGCGCTGACCCGCTCCCGTTCGGTCTCCCATCTCGCCGCGCCGTCCTTCGCGGTCGCCATGATGGGCCGCCAGATCCTCGGCGCGGTCCCGGTCGAGCGCAAGGTCATGCTGTTCGCGGCCCTGGAGGTGGCGGGGCACCCGCAGCTGGAGGGCCACACGGTCGAGCAGGCGTTCCGGGCGGGCGCCTGGCGGGTCCTGGCCATCGACGCCACCCCGCCCGCCGACCGCAACCCGGACCTCGCCGCCCTGCCCCCGTTCGACCCGGAGGGCGACGCGACACCGCCGCCCTCCGGCCTGGTCTGGGACCTGCACCCCGGTTACGTCCTGCGCGCCCAGGACCGGGTGGTGATCGCCGCCACCCGCCGGGGCCTCGCGGAGCTGCTGCGTCGGCAGCGGTCGGTGGTGCCGGGGCGGTAACCGCCCGCCCGGGGGGCGGTAGGGGCCCCGTCCCGGCACCGGCTTGCGCGCCCGGCGTCCGCAGCGTGCGCGGTTCGCGGTCGCCCGGCGCGGCCGGCTACCGGAACGCGCCCATCGCCTCCCGCACCTCGTCCAGCGTGGCCTCCGCCAGCGCGTTCGCCCGCTCGTTGCCGGCCCGGAGCACCGACCGTACGTACGTCAGGTCCTTCGCGTACTCCGCCCGCCGGGCCCGGAAGGGCTCCAGGTGGCTGTTGACCGCGTCGGTCACCGTCCGCTTCAGCGCGGCCGCCCCGCCGTCGCCGATCTCCGCCGCGACCTCGTGCGGATCCCGCTCCAGGCAGAGGGCGGCCAGCAGCACCAGGGAGGAGACGTTGGGGCGGGCGTCGGGGTCGTAGGTGATGTGCCGGTCGGCGTCCGTGGTCGCCCCCTTGAGGAGGCGGGCCGTCTCGTCGGCGGTGGCGGAGAGCGGGACGGAGTTGGCCCGGCTCTTGCTCATCTTCGTGCCGTCCGTGCCGAGCAGCAGGGGCGCGGCGGAGAGGAGGGCGTCGGGTTCCGGGAAGAGGTTCCCGTACCGCTCGTTGAAGCGGCGGGCGATGGTCCGGGTGAGTTCGAGGTGGGGCAGCTGGTCCTGGCCGACGGGAACCACGTTGCCCTTGCAGGAGAGGATGTCGGCCGCCTGGTGGACCGGGTAGGTGAGCATCAGCCCGCTGACCGAGGACTGCCGGGAGTGCGCGATCTCGTCCTTGACCGTGGGGTTGCGGTTCAGCTCCGCGACGGAGACCAGGCTGAGAAAGGGCAGCATGAGCTGGTTGAGCGCGGGGACGGCGCTGTGGGTGAAGACGGTGGACCGGACGGGGTCGATACCGAGGGCCAGGTAGTCCAGGAGCAGCCCGTCGGTGTACTCCCCCAGCCGCTCCGCGGTGTCCCGGTCGGTGATGACCTGGTAGTCGGGGATGAGGACGACGACGTCCACGCCGAGGTCCTGGAGCCGGACCCGGTTGCGCAGGGAGCCGAAGTAGTGGCCGAGGTGGAGGGCGCCGGTGGGGCGGTCCCCGGTGAGGACCCGGAAGCTGCCGGGATCCCCGGCGATGCGGCTCTCCAGGTCGGCGCTGCGGAGCTCGGCGGGGGTGCGGGGCTCGGTGGATCGGGGCTCGACGGTGGTCGTGGTCATGGTGGGTGCCTCTCCTCGCGTGAGTGATACGTGAGGGACGGCCCCGCCGGTGAGCGGCGCTGCGCTCCGTCTTCCGTGTCCGCGCCGTACGAGGGCAGCGAAAAGGGCCGTCCATGTCGAACGGCCCTGGTTCCGTGCAGATGCTGCGGCCGCTCCTATGAGGAGCGCCACCAGTTTCGGCACGGGACGGAGGTCATGGGCCGAGTGTAACGGCCGGGCCCTCACCGCGGGGGCAGGTCGTGGAATAGGTGGGAGGGGGGTCTCGTTGTAGGGTGTAGTTCAACATTCAACCAAATCGGCAAGGGTCACGAACCCCGGCCGGGACTCAGGAAGGCGGACGCCATGCAGTTCGGGATCTTCACCGTCGGGGACGTCACGACCGACCCGACCACCGGCCGGGCCCCCACCGAGAACGAGCGGATCAAGGCGACCCTGGCCATCGCGCAGAAGGCCGAGGAGGTCGGCCTGGACGTCTTCGCGACCGGCGAGCACCACAACCCGCCGTTCGTCCCGTCCTCCCCGACGACGACGCTCGGCTACATCGCCGCCCGTACCGAGAACCTGATCCTGTCCACGTCCACGACCCTGATCACCACCAACGACCCGGTGAAGATCGCCGAGGACTACGCCACCCTCCAGCACCTCGCGGACGGCCGCGTCGACCTGATGATGGGCCGGGGCAACACCGGGCCGGTCTACCCCTGGTTCGGCAAGGACATCCGCCAGGGCATCCCGATGGCCATCGAGAACTACGCCCTGCTGCACAAGCTGTGGCGCGAGGACGTCGTGGACTGGGAGGGCAAGTTCCGTACGCCGCTCCAGTCCTTCACCGCCACCCCGCGCCCGCTGGACGGCGTCCCGCCGTTCGTCTGGCACGGCTCCATCCGCTCTCCGGAGATCGCCGAGCAGGCCGCGTACTACGGCGACGGCTTCTTCCACAACAACATCTTCTGGCCGATGGAGCACACGAAGAAGATGGTCTCGCTGTACCGGCGCCGCTACGCCCACTACGGGCACGGCACCGCCGAACAGGCCGTCGTCGGGCTCGGCGGCCAGGTGTTCATGCGGAAGAACTCGCAGGACGCGGTACGGGAGTTCCGCCCGTACTTCGACAACGCGCCGGTCTACGGCCACGGCCCGTCCCTGGAGGACTTCACCCGCGAGACCCCGCTGACCGTGGGCTCCCCGCAGGAGGTCATCGAGCGGACGCTGACGTTCCGGGACGCGGTGGGCGACTACCAGCGCCAGCTGTTCCTGATGGACCACGCGGGGCTCCCCCTGAAGACGGTCCTGGAGCAGCTCGACATCCTCGGCGAGGAGGTCGTGCCGGTGCTGCGCAAGGAGTTCGCCAACCTGCGGCCGGCCGGTGTGCCGGAGTCCGCGCCCGTCCACCCGGCGGTCGCCGCCGCCCGCGCCACCACTGAGCAGAAGGAGGTCTGACCACGATGTTCGCCACCACCCCGCTGCGGATCGTCGCCGTCTCGGCCGGGCTGAGCCAGCCGTCCTCCACCCGGCTACTGGCCGACCGGCTGGCCGCCGCCGCCCGCGAGCGCCTCGCGGCCGAGCAGGACAGAGACGTCGAGGTCCAGGTCGTGGAGCTCCGTGATCTCGCCGTGGACATCGCGAACCACCTGGTCAGCGGGTTCCCGTCGACCAAGCTGCGCGCAGCGATCGACGCGGTGACGGAGGCGGACGGGCTGATCGCCGTGACGCCGGTGTTCACCGCCTCGTACAGCGGCCTGTTCAAGTCGTTCTTCGACCTGATCGACAACACCGCGCTGACCGGCAAGCCCGTCGTGATCGCCGCGACGGGCGGCACGGCCCGCCACTCCCTGGTCCTGGAGCACGCGCTGCGCCCCCTCTTCTCCTACCTGCGGGCCGTCACCGTGCCCACCTCCGTCTACGCGGCGTCGGAGGACTGGGGCTCATCGGGTGACGAGTACACCGAGGGCCTGCCGTCCCGGATCCGGCGCGCGGGCGGGGAGCTGGCCTCCGCGGTCCTGGGCCGTACGGCCTCCGGGGCCTCGCGGGCCCCGGGCCTGGACGACGGGGAGGACGCGGTCGTCCCCTTCGAGCAGCAGCTGGCGGACCTGCGGCTGGACTGAGGCCGGTGGCCGGTGGCCGGTGGCCGGACACGTGGGGGCGGGTCAGCCCGACCCGCCCCCACTTGTCCTATTTGACTACAGTGAGACCGGACGCTGGATCGGGCTTCACCGAGCTGGAGGCAGATATGGGCAGGATCGTTGTGGGCGTCGACGGCTCCGACTCCTCGATCAAGGCACTGCACTGGGCCGTACGCCAGGCCGAGCTGACCGGGGCCACCGTGGAGGCCGTGAACAGCTGGGAGTACCCCGCCACCAGCTGGGCGTCGATGATGCCGGGCCTGCCGGAGGACTTCGACCCGCAGGCCCTGGCCACCGTCTCCCTCACCGAGGCGCTGGAGGAGGCCCTCGGCACCGAGGGGGCCGCCGCGGTCAGCAAGGTCGTGGTCATCGGCAATCCGGCCCAGGCCCTGCTGGACCGCGCCGAGGGGGCCGACCTCCTCGTCGTGGGAGCCCGCGGCCACACCGGCATCAAGGCCACCCTGCTCGGCTCGGTCAGTCTCCATGTCACCCAGCACGCGCCGTGCCCGGTGACGGTCGTACGCGACTGACGGGAAGGGCGACTGACGGGAAGGGCGACTGACGGGGAGGGCGACTGACGGGAAGGGCGACTGACGGGGAGGGCGGCAGCCTGTCCGGCGGGAGAAACAAGGGGCCGTTGTCAGTGGGGGCTCCTATCGTGTGGTCATGACCCCTGCTCTCTTCGGGCGCGACCATCCCGCCGGCGTTCTCCGTGCGGAGATCGCCCGGGCCACGGACAGCCACGGCGGTCTCGTGCTGGTCACCGGCGAGGCCGGAATCGGCAAGAGCACCCTCGTCACCGACGCCGCGCACGAGGCACGGCGACGCGGGGCGCTGGTGGTCGGGGGTTCCTGCTGGGACTCGGACAACACCCCGGGCTACTGGCCCTGGGTCCAGATCCTGCGAGGCCTGCGCCGGTCCGCCACGGCGGCGGAATGGGCGGCGGCCCAGGAGGCGTCGGACGGCCGGCTCGCCGTGCTCCTCGGCGACCCGGTCAGGGCCGCCCTGGGCGGAGCGGACGGCCCGGGCGCCAGCACGCTTCCGGCCCCGGGGGTGGCCCCGGTCGCCGACGGGGCCCTGGGGGCCGAGGGGAGCGTGGGCACCTCTGCGGTCCCGGTTGCCGACGGGAGCCCGGGTGCCGACGGGAGCCCGGGTGCCTCCGCAGTCCCGGTCGCCGCAGGCGGCCCGGTTGCCGCAGGCGGCCCGGTTGCCGCAGGCGGCCCGGTTGCCGCAGGCGGCCCGGTCGCCGACGGGGTGCAGAGCGGCGGGCCCGGTACGGAAGCGGGCGGGGGGTCGTCGGGCCTCGGGGCGTCGGGGGCCGGTTCGCCGGGGATTGGTTGGCCGAGCGCGGGGTCGCCGGAGGGGGCTGAGGCCTTCGGGCTCTACGACGCGGTGACCACGGCCCTCGTCACGGTCTCCCAGAGCCGGCCGCTGGTGGTCGTCCTCGACGATCTGCACAGCTCCGACCCGGCCTCGCTGCGCCTGCTCGAATTCGCCGCCCAGCACGCCTGGTTCGAGCGGCTGCTGCTGATCGGCACCTACCGGGACGTCGAGGTGGAGGCCCCCGGGCACCCGCTCCAGCAGCTGATCCTGCCGCTGGTCTCGCGCGCCGCCGCGACCCTCACCCTGACCGGCCTCGGCCGGGACGAGGTGGGTGCGCTGATGACGGTGACGACCGGCCGCGAGCCCGCACCGCACCTGGTCGACGAGGTCCACCGGCGTACCGGCGGCAACCCCTTCTTCGTCGAGCAGACCGCCCGGCTCTGGCACAGCGGATCCCCGGTCTCCACCATTCCGCCCGGCGTGCGGGAAGCCGTCCGGCAGCGGCTCGCCCTGCTGCCGGAGCCGGTCGTCTCGCTGCTCACCAGCGCCGCCCTGCTCGGCCGGGAGTTCCGCCGCCAGGTCCTGGCCGTCGTGCACGGCTCACCGGTCCCCCACGTGGACCGTTTGCTGGAGTCGGCCGTCGTCGCCCGGGTCGTCGTTCCCCGCCCGTCCGGGCAGTACGCCTTCGCCCACGACCTGCTGCGCGAGACGCTGTACGCCTCGCTGGACGACGCCGAGGCCCGCGAACGCCATGCCGCCGCCGTACGGGCCCTGGACGCGCACGGCGGCCTCGGCGACGCGGTGCCACCCGGCGCCCTCGCCCGCCACGCCCACCTCGCCGGCGGTGCGCTGGACCGCGACCGTCGGATCGACCTGCTGCTGGCGGCCGCCCGGGACGCCTCGGGGCGCCTGGCCGACGAGGAGGCCACCGAGCACTACCGGCGCGCCCTCGCGGTGGCGTCCGACGCGTCGGGCGCGGCGGGCCCGGACCTCCGGCGGGCCGCGCTGATCGGTCTCGACCTCGCCGGACAGCTCCGGCACGCGGGGGAGACGGCCGAGGCGCAGCGGCTGCTGGACCGGTCGGTCGCCCGAGCCCGGCAGCTGGACGAACCGGAGCTGCTGGCCCGGGTGGCGATCACCCTCCACCGCGAGGGGTTCATGGGCGGCCACGGCGTGTCCACGATGGGCCTCCTCGCCGAGGCGCACCGCAGGATCACCGGCAAGGAGGGCCAGGAGAACCTCTCCGACGACCGGCTCGCCCAGGAGCTGGCCATCACCTTCATGGCGCTGGCCCGGGGCGGCTCGGACGACGAGGCGCTCGCCTTCTCGCTCTGGGCGCGCCACGACTCCGTATGGGGCCTCGGCTCGGCGGTGGAGCGGCTCGGGCTGACCGACGAGATGACCGTCGTCGGCCGGCGCACCCAGCACCAGGACATGGAGCTGCACGCGACGTCCATGCGCTGGGTGGCGCTGCTGGAGCTGGGCGACCCGGCCTTCCTCGACCAGTTCCGTACGTATCTCCGGCTCGCCGAGCTGACCGGGCTGCCCCGGTTCGCCCTGGGGGTCGCCGTGGACACCAGCCTGATCGCGTCGCTGCAGGGCCGGTTCGCCGAGGCGTCCACCGCGCTGGCGGACGACGCACTCGACCCGGAGAACAACGACCACGCGGCCTTCGGCTTCATGGGGCACCACCTGCACTGGGCGCTGCATATGCTCCAGGGCCACTTCGCCGAGGCCGAGGAGATCCTCGACGAGCTTCCCGGCGCCGGGTACCCCTGTCCCGGGCTGCTGGAGGGCGTCACCGCGGTGGAGCAGGGCGACGCCACGCCCGCGCTGCGCCTGATCGCCGAGCACGCGGACCGCGCCGCCCCCTACCCGCGGGCGTTCATGCCGCTGTGGCTCCGGCTGCTGGCCCAGACGGCCGCGGTGACCGGCGACCCACGGCTCATCGCCCGCGCGGAGGACGAGCTGACGCCCTACACGGGCCAGTGGGTCGTGTCGTTGTACGGGTGCGACATCAGCGGCCCCGTCGACCTCTGGCTCGGGATGCTCGCCGCCGCGCGCGACGACCAGGACGCGGCGGTGGCGGCGCTCACCGAGGCCGCCGCCTCCTCGGACCGCCTCGGCGCCCGCCCCTGGGCCGTACGCGCCCGGCTGTGCCTGGCCCGTACCCTCCTCGCCCGCGCCGGTGCGGGCGAAGCCGAACAGGCTCGTCGGCTGCTCGGCGAAGTGGCGCGGGAGGCGGGTGAGTTGGGCCTGCGCCACGTGGAGGCCGAGGCCACCGCCCTCCGCGCGGCCCCGCCCAGCACGACCGCCGCCGCTACCGCCACTGCCACCGCGGCCGACGCCTCCGCCGCCATCTCCGTCTCACGGACGCAGGGCCCGGTCGCGGCACCGGACCAGGGCAAGGACGGGGCACCGGACGGGCCATCACCCCAAACATCGGCCGGCGCACCCACCGGGGCATCGGCCGGGCCCCGGCCCCTCCCGCCCGCCGAGTTCCGGCGGAACGGGCCGGTCTGGCAGCTGCGTTGGGACGGGGTGACCGTGCACGTCCCGGACGCCAAGGGCCTGCGGGACCTGCACAGCCTGCTGGGACTGCCCGGCGCCGACGTCCCGGCCGTCCAGCTCCTCGCACCCGAGGGCGGGGACCTCGTCGTCGCCGCCGGGCAGCTCGGTGGCGATCCGGTGCTCGACGACGAGGCCAAGCGCCGCTACAAGGAGCACCTGGCCCGGCTGGACGCCGAGATAGACGCAGCCGCCGCCCGGGACGACACCCGGCTGGTAAAGGAGTACGACCGGGAGCGGCAGGCCCTCCTCGACGAGCTGCGCTCCGCTGCCGGGCTCGGCGGCCGGACCCGCCGGCTCGGCGACCAGACCGAGCGGGCCCGCAAGACGGTCACGGCCCGGATCCGTGACACCCTGCGCAAGCTGGACACTCTGCACCCCGCGCTGGCGGCCCATCTGAAGGCCTCCGTGACGACCGGGACCACCTGCGCCTACCGCCCCGAACGCGCCCCCGACTGGCGACTCTGACCCACCCCGCCCCGCCCCGGGCCTCGGGGAACGACACCGCCGGTGCTCGCGCCGCGCCCAAGCCCTCCTGAGACACCCCAGGCCCGACCCTCAGGGCGCCCGGGCCCGGCGTCCGCCGCTACGCCTCGACGACCACGCGGCCACGGCGCACGCCACGTTGTCGGGCCCGCCCGCCTCGCGGGCCAGGCGGACCAACCGGCGTACGGCCTCCTCCGGGGCGTCCGCCGCGATGAGCGCCGCCCTCAGGTCCGCCTCGTCCACCACCGCCGACAGGCCGTCCGAGCAGAGCAGATAGCGGTCCCCCGCCATCACCTCCTGCAAGCGGACGTCGGGGCGGCACGCCACGGCCACCGGGGCGGACCGGGCCTCGCCGACCAGTGCCTTCAGCAGCAGTGCGGGGCCCGGGTGGGAAGCGGCCTCCTCCCGACTCAGCGAACCGTCGTCGATCATCGACTGGACCAGGCTGTGGTCGTGCGTGATCCGGAACAGCTCCCCACCCCGCAGCAGATAGGCCCGCGAGTCCCCGATGTGCACGAGCCCGAGCCGCGACCCGGTCCACAGCATCGCGGTGAGCGTGGTCCCCGAACCGTCCGGCGCCGCCCAGGGCGCGACCGCGTCCCGGACCGCCCGCGCAGCGGAATCCGCCGTGTCCTCCAGGGCGTTCAGCAGCTCCGCGGCGGACAGCGCACCCTCCTGCGCGCCCCACCCGGAGGGCTTGAGCGCCTCGATCGCCGCAGCACTCGCCTCGGCCCCGGCCTCCCCGAAACCGTCGGCGACCGCCAGCAGCCGGGGCCCCGCGAACGCCGCGTCCTGGTTCGCCGTACGCACCACACCGGTATCGGTCAGCGCCGCGCACCGGATCACGAGCGACACCGCCCCCGGGCCCCCCGTGTCTTTGGTGTTCCCTGCGCCCCCGCTGTCTCCGGTGTTCCCTGCGCCCCCCGTGTTCTCCGAGTTGCCTGTGTTCTCCGTGTTCTCCGTGTTCTCCGTGTTGCCCGGCAACCGTGACATGGCCCCGCCCTCCGCTGACAGATGGTCGACGAGGTACATCGCCAGATCGCGCCGGGCCGCCGTCTCGGCCTCCACCCGCGCCCAGTAGACCCGGATCTCGACGGCCGCGGCGCCCGCGTCGAGCGTCACGACCCGGCCGATCCGGCTCAGCGGCATGCCGATCCTGCGCAGCCACGCCACGAGCCGGGCCCCCTCCGCCTGGGCCCGGTCGTAGTACCGGTAGCCGTTCACCGGGTCGACCAGGGCGGGTCGGAGCAGACCCAACTCGTCGTAGCGCCGGAGCGCCTTGGCGGAGAGCCGGGACAACCGGGCGAACTCCCCGATCGTCACCAGCTCCCCGCTCGCGGCGCCCACCGCACGGCCTTCGCGTTCCACCCCGTACCTCCTCGTACCGGGCGGCTTCCGCCCGGCCCCACCGATGCTGGGGCTTCCCCCGCGGGGAAGGTCAAGGATGCACGGGGCAAGCCCGTCCGCGGTCGGTCACTTCCGGTTGTAGAGCCGCATCGTCGCCGAGCCGAACACCACCAGGAGCACCCCGGCCCAGCCCAGCGTCCAGGCGATCTCGGTGGCGGGCCAGTCACCCTCCATCAAGTCACGCACCGCCGTGGCGAGGTGGGTGACCGGGCTGTTGTTCACGAAGGCCTGGAGCCAGCCCGGCATCGTCTTCGGGTCGACGAAGACATTGCTGAGGAACGTCAGCGGGAAGATCACCATCATGCTGACGCCCATCACCGACTTCTCCGAACGCAGCAGCAGCCCGAACATCGTCCAGATCCAGGAAAACGCGAACGAGAACACGACCAGCAGCGCGATGCCGGCCAGCACGCCGAGCACACCGCCGTCCGGACGGAAGCCGATGGCCATGCCGACGGCGAGCATCACGAACGACGCCAGCAGATAGCGCAGGACGTCGCCGAGCAGATAGCCGACCATCGGAGCGGGCCGCCAGATCGGCAGCGTGCGGAACCGGTCGAAGACACCCTTGGCGATATCGGTGTTCACCGCGATACCCGTGTACATCGTGATCATCACGACGCTCATCACCATGATGCCGGGCAGCAGGAACTGGATGTACTCCTCGGTGGAGCCGGCCAGCGCGCCTCCGAAGAGGTACGTGTACATCAGGACCAGCATGATCGGGAAGGCCGTGACATCGAAGAGCTGCTCCGGCACATGCTTGATCTTCAGCATGGCGCGCCAGCCGAAGGTCAGCGATGCCGACAGGGCACTGGGCCTCGGCGGGCGGCCCTGGCCCACCAGGAGCGCGGCGAGGCGTTCCTTGTCCGGTGCGGCGAGCTCGACGTCCTGGGGCTCCGTCTTGGCGGTCGCGGTGCTCATGCCGCCACTCCCTTCTTGTCCGTGAGTGCGAGGAAGACCTCGTCGAGGCTGGGCTGTCCCAGCGAGAAGTTGTCGACCGTGATGCCGCATCGGGCCAGCTCGGCCAGCGCTCGCCCGGCCTGCTCCGCCGCGCCCTGCTCGGTGCTCTGTCCGTCGACCCGGGCCGTCAGCGCCACCGGGTCCGCATCCAGCTGGACCTCCGCGTCGAGCGCGACCGCCAGAACCTGCTGTGCCTCGGCCCGCTGGCCCGCGTCCCGCAGTCGCAGGTGGACGGTGCCGGAGCCGACGGAGGCCTTGAGCTCTCCCTTGGTGCCCTCGGCGATGACCTTGCCGTGGTCGATCACCGCGATACGGGAGGCCAGCTGGTCGGCCTCGTCCAGATACTGGGTGGTCAGCAGGACCGTGGTGCCGTGGTCGACGACCGCCCGCACGATGTCCCACACCTGGTTGCGGCTGCGGGGGTCGAGTCCGGTGGTCGGCTCGTCCAGGAACAGCACGTCGGGGGTGTTCAGGATGGACGCGGCGATGTCGATGCGCCGCCGCATGCCTCCCGAGTAGTTCTTCACCTGCTTGTCCGCCGCCTCGCTCAGCCCGAACCCGTCGAGCAGCTGGGCAGCCCGGTCGCGGGCCGCCGGCTTGGAGTGCCCCAGCAGCCGGCCGAGCAGGACCAGGTTCTCCGCACCGGTCAGGTCCTCGTCCACCGAGGCGTACTGGCCGGTCAGGCTGACCCGGCTGCGGACCGCGTCGGCGTCCTTCACGACGTCCTTGCCGAACACCCGCGCCGAGCCGCCGTCGGGGCGCAGCAGGGTGGCGAGCATGCGGACGGCGGTGGTCTTGCCGGCGCCGTTGGGTCCGAGGACGCCGTAGACGGTGCCGGTGGGGACCGCGAGGTCGATGCCGTCCACCGCGCGGTTGTCGCCGAAGACCTTCACCAGCCCCGTGGTCTCGATGGCCAGTTCAGTGCTCATGATCCATTCCTTGTGGGTCGTCGATGGGAGTCTGCGTTGTGCCGCCGGTACCGAGGGGGTTCACGAGACGTAGGGGCGGACGGCGCGCGCCTCGCGCAGGGCCCAGCCCCACCAGCCCAGCTGGTCGAGCATCAGGCCCACGGACCGGTCCCGGCCGGTGTCACCGGAGTGCTCCTCCAGCGGCTGCCGGAGGAAGTCGAGCGCGACCCCGTTCCTCAGGGTCACCGTGTGCAGCTCGGTGAAGACGGAACGCAGCTGCTCCACGGCGTACAGCCCGGCGGAACCGTGTCCGTAACTCACGAAGGCGACCGGCTTGGTCTGCCATTCCTCGTAGGCGAAGTCGATGGCCTGCTTCAGGGAGGCGGGGAACGAGCGGTTGTACTCCGGGGTGATCACGACGAAGGCCTCGGCCCTGGCGATCTCCTCGGTGAACTCCGTCATCTGGTCGGTCGCCCGCCCCGGGTAGTGCACCGGGAAGTCGAAATCGGCGAGGTCCAGCACGGCGAGGTCCAGCTCGCTGCGGTGCCGGGCCCGCTCCATGAACCAGCGGCCGACCGCATCGCCGATACGGCCCTCGCGGGTGCTGCCGATGATCACCGCGACGCGCAGCGGAAGGCTGCCTTCCCCGCCCCGGCCCTCGCCGGGGCTGTCGTCCGTCGTCATCGTTCGCTCCTCCTCCCGCGACCCCCGCCGCCTCCCGGGCCCCCGGTCGGCCTGGTCTCCCGTCCGGGCCGAGCCGTTCCGCTCCCTCACCTCTTGGGCGCCAGACGCGGGGGCGCGGCCGCCAGATTGAATCTGGCAGCCGCGCACACGGTCGGAGAAGCCCGGACGCCGGACGGGCCTCAGGGCTCCCGGGTGTAGAGGTAGTAGTACGACACGACGAGGACACCCGCCCCGACGACCAGCCCCAGACCGGCCGACCGCAGCACGCTGGTATCGGTGAGGCTCACCAGGAAGCCGATCGCACACGCGGTCAGCGCTCCGTAGGCGACCGCCCGCAGCTCGCGCGGCAGGGAGTGCTGGATCCGGCCCAGCGCGAAGCAGAGGGCCGCCAGAGCGGCACCGGAGACGAGCCCGAGCAGGACCTGCCCGCCGGTGCTGGGGCCGCCGTCGCGGCGGATGAACGCCGCGTAGAACCCGTAGATCACGCCGAGCACCAGAGGCAGTGCCCAGGCGAGCGAGGTGTGGTGGCGGGTCCGCGCGCGGGCGCGGCTCCCCCTTCGGCCGGGCATGGCTGCGTGTGTGGCCATCGCGGACAGCTCCTTCCGTCGCCCCCGTCGCACGCCCCCGTTTCTCCAGAGCACACCCGACCGCGCCGCCCGGCAACTCGAATGGCGCACGGCCCGGGGCGGACCGGCCCCGGACGGGATTGTCTGGAGGGGTGCGGACCTCTTCCCCGGCCACGTCCCCAGCCCCCTCGGGCTCCCGGACGTCGGCGATCTCGGCGGCCCTCTCGGCGGTCCTGCTCGTCCTGCTCGCCGTCCTCGTGCCGCTGAGCGCGCTCTCCGCCTGGGTCGACCTGGAGATCGACGACACCGACCGGTACGTCGCCGCCGTGTCGCCGCTCTCCTCCGACCCGGCGGTCCAGGCCACCGTCGCGGACCTGGTCACCGAGGAGGCGATGCGACAGATCGACCTCGGTCCGCTCCAGGACACGGTGCGGGAGTTCCTGCACGAGACCGTGCGGTCCTTCGCCACCACCGAGGCCTTCCGCAACGCCTGGGACACCGCGAACCGGGCTGCCCACAAGGCGGTGAAGGCCGACCTGGACGGCGACAGCGGACAGGCCGTCACGATCGACCTGGCCCCGGTGATCGACCAGGTCAAGCAGGACCTGGTACGCGACGGGGTGCCGTTCGCGGACCAGATCCCGGTCGAGCGGACGGAGATCACCCTGCTCGGCCCCGATCAGGCCGACGAGCTCAGGAGCTCGTTCCGCTGGCTTCGCTACTGCAGCATCTGGCCGGCCGTCGCCACGCTGGTGCTCCTCGTCCTGGTGGTGGGCATCGCGACCGTACGGCGCGGGCTGCGGGGCGGGTTGTGGACCACCGCGATCGTGGGCGCCGGGTTCGTGCTCGGTGCGATCGTGCTCCGGGTGCTGGTCGCGGTCGGCCGTAACCGGGTGCTGGAGGAGGTGCCGAGCAGCGACCGGGACGCGGCCGCCGCAGTGGTCAACGCCTTGACCGCCTCGCTGCGGACCACGGTGTGGGTGGTGCTGGCGGTCGGCGCCGTCCTGCTCGTGGGGGCGGTGGTGGCCAGGGTGCTGCTGGGGCACAGGAAGGCGCGGCGGGGGTGAGCGTGGAGACGTTTCACGTGAAACACCCGTACGGACGTTTCACGTGAAACAACGGGACAGAACCCGCACGAGGGACCGCCGACCGGCTCAGGCCTCCGGCGGGCGCCCCTGAAGGCGCTCCATCTCGCGGCGGTCGCGCTTGGTCGGACGGCCCGTGCCCCGGTCCCGTACCGGGACCTGGATCGCGAGCTCGCGCGGCGGCGGGGGCGGGCTGTTGTCGACGAAGCACTCGGCGGCCACCGGCGGGCCGACCCGCTTCTTCACGATCTTCGAGACGACGACCACCCGGTCCCGCCCCGCATGCCGGAGCCGTACCTCGTCGCCGACGCGGACGGCCTGGGCGGGCTTGGCCCGCTCACCGCCGACCTTCACATGCCCGGCTCGGCAGGTGGCGGCCGCCTGCGCACGGGTCTTCGTCAGCCGGACCGACCAGATCCACACGTCGACCCGGACGCTTCCTTCCGCCTGCGGCGCGTCACCGGAAACCATGGGTCCGACTCTAGTCCGGTGGAGGCGCGGGGCGCCGTCCGTTTACCGGCAGCACCTGCCGGGACGGGGCCCGCGACCACCGGATCGGCCGGGTCGGGCCCCCGGTCAGGAGTCGAAGTCGCCGATCACCTCACTCATGTTGTAGCTGTACAGCTCCCGTTTGCATCCGGCACAGGAGGAACTGGGGGCGTGCTCGCTGAGCGACCACAGCTGCGGGGCGAAGCCGTCACCGCGCCCGTGCGCCAGGTAGAGGTCCTCGGGTCCGTACGACGACTGGAGGATCTTCGTGTTCCCGACGAGCTGGGTGGTTCCGTCGACCGTCGCCGAGGTGGCCTGGAGCAGGCGGCCGTTGCTGTAGGCGTTGGAGCGGTGGAAGTACCACTGCCCGTCGTAGCGCATCGCTCCCTGGATCTTGTGCCACAGCGTCTCGCCGTTGAACGTGCCACCGGTCGGCAGGCCGAAGGCGCTGTCGGCGGAGGCGGCGGTGCCCGGCTTGCCCTCGACGGCGGCGGTGATCGCGGACATCGGATACGTACCGACGCGTCCGTTGCTGGTGCCGCCGTTGTTCTTGTTGCAGTACTCGCCCAGGATCAGGTGGTCGGTTCCGGTCCGGTCCAGGGAGAGGAACGAGGCCTTGGGGCGACCGGTGGCGTAGCACTGGTTCCCGGAGGACTCGCCGCCGTTCTTGGCGGTGGTGAGTTTCAGGGTGGCGACCTGCGGCATGACGTACCGGTAGCCGAAGGAGTACCAGACGTTGTTCTGCCGCCCGATCCGCTTCTTGTCCTTGACGTCGCTCTCCAGGCCGTCCGGCGTCGGGTCGTTCCGGTCGGCGTCGTTGTCCGGGTTGAGGTCCATGATCTTGCGGAGATCGAAGACCCGCATGCCGTTGGCGGTGTCGGCGACGTAGAGGTAGTTGCCGTACCAGACCATGCCGCCCGCATGGATGCCGTTCTGCGCCTTGCAGGAGGGGGTCGGGGTGCCGGTGCACTTTCCTTCGCTCGCGTGGAGCGCGTCGAAGGAGATGTTGTTCTTGGAGTTCACGTAGGGCCAGGCCAGCAGGACATGGCGGTACTTCTGGGTGGCCTGGTTGAAGAAGCTGACCCGGACGCCCTTCTCGTTGCAGGCGTCGGACACGGAGGCCTGGACGCAGTTCTGGCTGCCCGACGCCTGGTCGCTGCGCCCCGGATTCTTCGCGTCGTACGAAGCCACCGCGATCGGCTCGGCGTTCGATGTCCCCCAGTCCTCGTCCTCCTGGGCGTCGGAGACGCCGGTGATGGCCTGGGGAACCCACTCGCTGGACGCGAGGTCGTCGTCCGCCCAGCAGACCCGGTGGTTGACCGCGAGATCGGGGCCGTAGATGGCGGTGTCGCCGCAGGCGTCCTCCCAGCCCGCCGGGCGGTTGGCCTGCTCCATCAGCTCCGTGAGCCCCTGCTTGGGCAGAGCGGCGTCCAGCCTGCCGACGAGCCCCGAGAGGTCGCTGCCCGCAGCCAGCTTGAAGTCGCCCGGCCGGCCGGGGACCGGTGCGGCCTGCGCCCCGGGCGCCCGCCGCTCGGCCGTCCCGCCGGGGCCGACGAGGTCGTCCTGCTCGCCTTCGTGCTCGTCGTCGAACCCGTCGTCCGGCATGTCGTCGGGCGGGGCCAGATCGTCGGCGGCGGCCCTCGCCGTGGCCCCGGCCGGTGCGGCCGCGGCGCCGCCCGCCGGGGTGAGACCGGCCAGGAGGACCCCTGCCGCCAGGGCCGAGGCGGCAAGGCGTAGCCGACGGGGGCGGGTCATACGGGAGCGGATTCTGCGGGATGAGAGTCCCACGAGGGGGTCCTTCCTGTTATCAGCCACATCGGCCGCTCACCGTAGGCCTTCAACTCTGTCCCGTGTACATGTTTTTGACGGACACGCATCAGGCCCGCACCGCAAGGGCACAGGCCTGATGGTCGGTCGGCCCCACGGGAAGGGCGGCCGGGGTCACACCCCGATGTCGCGCCCGTCCTTGCGCCAGACGGCGACGACCGAGGGACGGACGATCTTGCCCGGTCCGTCGGGCCAGACGCTCGCCGGCTTCTCCACGGAGGCACCGTCGATCTCGCCCGGGTGCTGGACCGCGACCAGGACCCGGCGGTCCTGGATGACCGGGCCGCAGGTCTCGGCCCCGGCCGGAACGGTGAGGAACTGCTTCAGTTCGCCGCGCCGGTCACCGTGGGTCGCCACGCCGAACAGCCCGTCGTGTGAGCCGAGCGCGTTGCCGTCCGTGGAGATCCACAGGTTGCCGTGGGCGTCGAACGCCACGTTGTCCGGGCAGGAGATGGGGCTGACGTTCTCCTTGGGGAAACCGGAGAAGTACGTCGCCGGGTCGTCAGGGTCGCCCGCCACGAGGAACAGCCGCCAGGCGAAGCCGTCGCTCGTCGGGTCGTCCCAGTTCTCCGCGAGCTCCAGGATCTGTCCGTGCTTGTTGGCGTTGCGCGGGTTCGCCTCGTCCGCGCCGGGCTTGCCCTCCTTGCCGCGGTCCGAGTTGTTGGTAAGGGCCACGTAGACCCGGCCGGTGCGCGGCGAGGGCTCGACGTCCTCGGGGCGGTCCATCTTGGTCGCGCCGACCTTGTCACCGGCGAGCCGCGTGTAGACGTACACCTCCTCGGCGGTCATGCCGGGGACGTGCGAGGTGGTGCCGGTGGCCAGCGGGATCCAGACGCCGCTGCCGTCGAACTCCCCGTCGTTGGGGAGCTTTCCGGTGCCGTCGATCTCGTTGACCGGCGAGTCGCCCGTCAGCTTGGCGACGTACAGCGTGCCCTCGTCGAGCAGCGTCAGGTTGTGCTCGCGGGCGGCCCGCGAGTTGCCCTTCTTCATCCGCTTGCTGGAGACGAACTTGTAGAGGTAGTCGAACTTCTCGTCGTCGCCCATGTAGACGACCGGGCGGCCGTCCGAGGTGAGCCGGGGCTGCGCGGCCTCGTGCTTGAACCGGCCCAGCGCGGTCCGCTTGCGGGGGGTGGAGTCCGGGTCGTACGGGTCGAGTTCGACGACCCAGCCGAAGCGGTTGGCCTCGTTGGGCTCCTTCGCCAGGTCGAACCGCCGGTCGAACCGCTCCCACTTGCGCTCGGAGGCGCTGGTGCCGATCCCGTACCGCTTGTGCATGGCGGTGCTGCCGTTGGCGAAGTACTGGTTGAAGTTCTCCTCGCCGTGCAGCGTGGTGCCCCACGGGGTGGTGCCGCCCGCACAGTTGTTGAGGGTGCCGAGCACCTTGCGGCCGGTGCGGTCGGCGGACGTGCGCAGCAGGGTGCTCCCGGCAGCCGGGCCCGTCATGCGGAACTCGCTGGTCGCGGTCAGCCGGCGGTTCAGCGGGTGCCGGTTGACCGGTCCCAGCTTGCCGGTGCGGTTCTCCTCCTGGACGACGACCACGGAGAGTCCGTGCGCCGCCCAGGCGATCTCCACCTGTTCGCGGGTCGGGTTGGCCGGATCGTAACCGCGGAACATGAGGATCTCGTCCGTGTACTCATGGTTGGCGACCATGACCTGCCGGCCGCGCTCGCCGCGCAGGGGGAGCAGGGAGAGGAAGTCGTTGTTGTAGCCGAACTGGCCCGCCTGCGCCTTCGCCGTCTGCTTGTCCGGGTCGAAGGCGGGCGCGCCGCGCAGAATCGGCTCGCCCCAGCGGATCACCACGTTCTGGCCGTATCCGTCGGGGATCGTGACCTTGTCGTCCTTGTTGGGCGCGACCGGCGAGAACCGCAGGCCACGCGCGCCGGGCGCCCCCGGTTTGTGGGGGCGGCCCGGTTTGTTCCCGTGCCCGGCGAGCGCGGCGGCCTCGGCCCGGGGGGCGCTCGGGCCGGTCAGCGCGGCGGTCCCGGCGGCGGTGGCGACGGTGACCACGGCGGCGGCGCGCATCATCGAGCGGCGCGACACGGCACCGGCGATGATGTCGCCGGCGTACTCGTTGTCGCTGTTGTTGGGCGTCTCCTTGAAGCAGGCGTCCCCGCAGCGGAAGCGGCAGGTCAGCGCGGAACGCCCACCGGGATGCGAGCTGATGAACGGCAGCAGATTGCGCACGTGGATTCCCTCCGACTGGTGTCGTGCGTGACGGTAGGTGCGCATCCACGCGGTCCGAGGGACTCCTGGTGAACGGCGGGTGAAGTCCGGGCCACCGCTGTTCCCTTGAGGCCCTGTGGTGGACACGGTCGTGGACACCGCGGCGGACTCGGTCCGGGAACGGTTTCGGCTCGGTTGACGCAGGGGTGGGCCGCACCGGCGAACGGCCGGATCCGGCCGCTAACCTTACGTATCCGTCCTGGCCAGGGATGAATTCACCCAGGTCGGACATTCACCGCACCCAACTCATGCGAAAGGCCTCGCCCATGGGCATTCGGAGCTTGCTGCGTAAGGTGTTCGGCCGCACGGAGCAGGACGAGCCGACCACGGCCACCGTCCCGCCCCAGGCCGAGCGCACTCAGCCCAAGGAGACGGAGCCGGAGACCACTTCGGCGGCCGAGCCCGCGGCGGAGCCTAAGGCGTCGATCCCGGCCCCGGCCTCGCCCTCGTCCCCCGTCGCCGGTTCCACGGACCGCGACAGTTCGCCGGCCACCGACCTGGTGGCGGAGGCCTTCGACAAGGCGGCCGCCGCACCGGCGTCCCCGACCGTCCCCGCGCAGGGGTCGGCCCCGGAGGACGCCTCGGACGACGCACCGGCGACCGCGCCGAAGGACTCCCCGAAGGCGGAGAAGCCCGAGGAGCCGGTGATCGCCGAGAAGGCCGAGGCACCGGTCAAGCCCGAGGAGCCGGTGGTCGCCGAGGCGCCCACCGAGGCCGAGGCGCCCAAGTCGTCGGCGCCGGAGCCGATCACGATCGACTTCGACCTCGATGCGGCCCCGAAGACCACCCCGGCTCAGGAGGCCACGCCGGAACCGGCAGCGGAGGCCGCACCCGAGCCGACAGCGGCAGAAGCCCCGGAGACCGTCCCGGCGAAGACCGCTCCCCAGGCACCTCAGGCCGCCGCGGCGGCCCCCGAGGCCCCTAAGGCCCCTGAAGCGCCCGAAACCCCCGAAGCCGCAGCGGCACCGGAGACCACCGAGCCCCCGGCCGTCGCAGAGACCCCGGCCTCCCCGGAGACCCCGGCGGCCGCAGAGCCCCCGGCCTCCCCGGCGGCCGCGAAGACCCCGGTGGCACCCACCGCACCGGAGCCGACGGCCCCCGCCGCACCGGAGAAGCCCGACCCCGCCGCGTCGGAGTCCGCCCCCGGCAAGCCCGCCACCACGCTCGCGCGGGTCAAGTCGCGCGCTCCGCAGCTCGCCGCCCCGTACAAGGCGGCGCAGGCAGCGCTCAAGGCGCACGGGCTGACCGGGCTCCGCACCCGCGTCTACCTGGTGCTCGACCGCTCCGGCTCGATGCGGCCGTTCTACAAGGACGGCAGCGCCCAGCACCTGGGCGACCGGACGCTCGCGCTCGCCGCACACCTGGACGAGGACGCCACCGTGCAGGTCGTCTTCTTCTCGACGGACATCGACGGCACCGGCTCCCTCGAACTCTCCGGTCACGAGGGCCGTGTCGACGAGCTGCACGCGGGCCTGGGCCGACTGGGCCGGACGCACTACGAACGCGCGGTCGAGGAGGTCGTCGCGCACTACGAGAAGACGGAGGCCACCGGTCCGGCTCTCGTGATCTTCCAGACGGACGGCCCGCCGGACGCCAAGCAGGCCGCCCGGCAGGCCCTCACGGACGCCGCGCGGCTACCGCTGTTCTTCCAGTTCGTCGCCTTCGGCGAGCAGGACGCGAAGGGCTTCGACTTCCTGCGGAAGCTCGACGCCCCGAACGCCGGCTTCTTCCACGCGGGACCGGCCCCCCGCGAGATCGCGGACGCCGAGCTCTACCGGGAGATCCTCGCCGGGCTGCCGGCCTGGACCGCCGCGCGCGAGGCCGGCTCCGGGGCCTGATCCACCGGCAGCCGTACGGTCACGGCGAGACCGCCGCCCTCCGGGCCCGGTACCGCCGTGACCGTACCGCCGTGGGCCACCGCGATCGACCGGACGATCGAAAGACCGAGGCCCGACCCCGGACCCATCCGGTCCCGGCCCTCGCCCCTCCGGAACGGCTCGAAGAACCCCGCGATATCGGCCTCGGAGACCACCGGGCCGGTGTTCCGCACCAACAGCACCCCCTCCCCGCTCAGCGACACCTCCACCGAGCCGCCCGGCACGTTGTACGTGACCGCGTTGGCCAGCAGGTTCGCCACCAGCTGGGCCAGCAGCAGCCGGCTGCCGCGCACGGGGCAGGCGGCCAGCGCGACGTCCACGGCCGGTCCGCCGCCCGGCCCCCGGCCCGCCGGATCGCCACCGCCCGCGCCCCGGCCGTCCGGGACGCCGCTCGCTCCCTGTACACCGGGATACCGGACCGTCTCCTCCCGGACCACATGGTCGAGGCGCACCGCCTCGCGCTCGTCCGTGGCCAGGCCCCGTTCGCTGCGGGCCAGCACGAGCAGCCCCTCGATGAGCCGCTCGCTGCGTCGGTTGGAGTCCAGCAGGGTCTGCCGGGTGCGGGCGAGGTCCTGGGGGGACGGGTCGTCCAGACCGATCTGGATCGCGGCGCGCTGGGTGGCCAGCGGGGTCCGCAGCTCGTGCGAGGCGTTCGCGATGAACCTCCGCTGACTGTCGAACGCCTTCTCCAGGCGGCCCAGCAGCGCGTCCAGCGTCTCGCCCAGCTCCTTCAGCTCGTCGTCCGGACCGCTGGACGCGATCCGCTCGTGCAGGGTCTTCTCGGAGAGCCGGCGGGCCTTCGCGGTCATCGCGTGGACGGGCCGCAGCACCCGGCCCGCTATCCACCAGCCGACCCCGACCGCGCCCGCCGTCATCACGAGCAGCGCGGCGAACGACCAGTTCAGGAGCTGTTTGCCCGCCGCGTCGCTGACATGGTCGGTGAGTTCGTAGACGGTGGGCGATCCGGTGGAACTGCGGGCGACGAAGGGCCCGTTCACGGTGTACCCGGGCGGGACCACGGCCACCGAGGAGGCGATGGCCCGCGCATCTGTCTCCGTACCGGCGCGAGAGGCCAGGTTGACGGTGGCCAGCAGAGCCGTGCCGAGGACCAGGAAGACACCGCCGTACACCAGGGCGATCCGGGTCCGGATCGTCGAGTGCGACAGCTTCGAGGCGTCCGCCAGCCGCAGCAGCGGGGACGGCCGGTTCACAGGGCGTACCCGACGCCCTGGACAGTGCGGATCAGCGCGGGCTCGCCGAGCTTGGCGCGGAGCTTGCTCATGCAGACGCGCACGGCCCCCGTGAAGGGATCGGCGTTGGCGTCCCAGGCCCGCTCCAGGAGCTCTTCCGCACTGACCGTGCCGCCGTCGGCCTCCAGGAGCAGTTGCAGCACGGTGAACTCCTTCGGGGAGAGGTCCAGGTCCCGGCCATCGCGGAGCGCGGAGCGCCGTACGGTGTCGAGCCGGATGCCGTGGCGTTCCAGCTGGGGCGGTACGGGGCGGGCGCTGCGTCGCCGCAGGGCGCGTACCCGGGAGACCAGCTCGGGGAACTCGAACGGCTTGGCCACGTAGTCGTCGGCCCCCAGGTCGAGCCCGGCGACCCGGTCCTCCATGGCGCCCGAGGCGGTGAGCATGAGGATCCGGGTGCGGGAGCCGGAGGCGACCAGGCGGCGGGCCACGTCGTCGCCGTGGACCCGGGGGAGGTCGCGGTCGAGGACGACGACGTCGTAGTCGTGGAGGCCGAGATAGGCGAGGGCCGCGTCCCCGCTGTACACGGTGTCGACGGCGAATCCGGCCCGGCGCAGTCCGGTGGCGACCAGCTCCGCGAGGATCTCCTCGTCCTCGGCGACCAGTACCCGCATGGTGATGTCCCCTGCCTCGTGCACGCTTGTCCGCTCCCTCCCAGGATGCGACTTTCCTACGGGAACCATTACGTGAGGGGATGTTTCGCAAAGCTCTCCACCGGAGGGCCTTCCTCCGTCCGCGCACCGGCCGCCGCTTATCGGTGTGAGTGGATCTTGATCGGGCCGTTAGGATTTCGACCATGGCGGCCACTGGATCCGAGAAGCAGGGGGCGACGGCGTACTACGTCTCGACCCCCATCTACTACGTCAACGACGCTCCTCACCTGGGCCACGCCTACACGACCGTCGCAGGCGACGTGCTCACGCGCTGGCACCGCCAGCGCGGCGAGAAGGTGTGGTACCTCACCGGCACGGACGAGCACGGTCAGAAGATCATGCGCACGGCCGAGGCGAACAACGTGACTCCCCAGGCCTGGGCGGACAAGCTCGTCGAGGAGGCGTGGAAGCCCCTCTGGGAGCATCTGAACATCGCGAACGACGACTTCATCCGGACGACGGAGAAGCGGCACACCGACCGGGTGCAGGAGTTCGTGCAGGACCTGTACGACAAGGACGAGATCTGCAAGGGCGGGTACGAAGGCCCGTACTGCGTGGGCTGCGAGGAGTACAAGCTCCCCGGCGATCTGCTCGACGGCGAGGGCGAGTTCGCCGGTCAGAAGCTCTGCCCGATCCACAAGAAGCCGGTGGAGCTCCTCAAGGAGGAGAACTACTTCTTCAAGCTGAGCGAGTACGGCCCGAAGCTGCTGGAGTTCTACGCGGCGAACCCGGACTTCATCCAGCCCGAGTCGGCACGCAACGAGATCGTGAACTTCGTCGAGCAGGGCCTCCAGGACCTGTCGATCTCGCGCTCGACCTTCGACTGGGGCGTCCCGGTCCCGTGGGACGACAAGCACGTCATCTACGTGTGGGTCGACGCGCTCCTCAACTACGCGACGGCCGTGGGCTACGGCGCCAACCAGGAGAAGTTCGACGGTACGTTCCCGGCGAACGTGCACCTGATCGGCAAGGACATCCTCCGCTTCCACACGGTGATCTGGCCCGCGATGCTGATGGCGCAGGGCCTGCCGCTGCCGGGCAAGGTCGTCGCCAACGGCTGGCTGATGGTCGGCGGCGAGAAGATGTCCAAGTCGAATCTGACCGGCATCAAGCCGCAGGACCTGACCTCGCACTTCGGCGTGGACGCGTACCGCTGGTACTTCCTGCGGGCCATCTCCTACGGCAGCGATGGGTCGTTCTCCTGGGAGGACTTCTCCGCCCGCTACACCTCCGAGCTGGCCAACGACTACGGCAACCTGGCCTCGCGGGTGGCGGCGATGGTCGGCAAGTACTTCGGCGGCGCGCTGCCGGAGGACACGGCTGCCGGTGACGCCGAGCAGGCCGTGCGGGACGGCCTGGCGAAGGCCGTCGCGACGGCCGACCGGAAGATCGGCGAGGAGCTGGACTTCCAGGGCGGCATCCTGGCGGTCTTCGACTTCGTGAAGCAGGTCAACGGCTACATCACGGAGCAGGAGCCGTGGAAGGTGGCCAAGGACACCGCCCCGGAGGGCCAGGCCCGCCTGGCGACCATCCTCTACACGGCCGCCGAGTCGCTGCGCGGGGTCGCGGTGCTGCTCAACTCCGTGATGCCGGAGACCTCGCAGAAGCTCTGGGAGTCCCTGGGCGCCGAGGAGTCCCTGGGCGCCCTGGCCGACCAGAAGGTCCAGGACGCGGGCGTCTGGGGCGTCCTGCCCGCGGGCGCGTCGGTGACGAAGGGCGCGGTGCTGTTCCCGCGCCTGGAGGAGAAGCCGGCGTAACCGCTGACGTACGTACGCGAGGAGCCCGGGCCCATAAACGGTGGTCCCGGGCTCCTGACGTATCGCGTCGGGTCAACGCGTCCAGTTCTTGAGCGGCTCGGTGTCCAGCTCGATCCCGACCGGGTCGGGCAGGGTGACGGTCTTGCCGTACGGCACCGTCACGACCTGCTCGTAGCGCACACCGTCGGGCTGCGAATGGACCTTCACCTCGCAGGTGTCCCGGTCGATCAGCAGATAGACGGGGATGCCGGTCTCGGCGTAAGCGCGGGGCTTCTCGACGCGGTCGCGGCGGTCGGTGTCCTCGTCGTACGAGGTCACCGCGACGACCATCAGGACGTCGTCGGGGCTGGCCCATTCGCCTTGGCCGACGAAGGCGCCACTACGAGCGAAGCTGCCGTCGGGACGAGCGTTGCCCTTGCGATAGGCCTCGATGCGCAGGCCCTGCTCGGCATAGAGCCAGCGGTTCGGATGCCGGGGAGCATCCTCAGCGTACGGGCAGGGCACCCGGCCCATACCCCGATCACCGCCTCAGCGACTCCGCATCCCCCATCACGATCACCGGGTTCATCTCTGGGTCCAGGGTGCGCAGGAGTTCCTCCATGCGCTCCTCGGGGACGGAGACGCAGCCCTGGGTGGGGCCGTCGTGGTCGACGTGGATCCAGATGCCGCCGCCGCGTTCGAGGCCGAGCGGGCGGGTGCGGTTGAGAGGGCTGACGCCCTCGGTGCGGTTGTAGTTGATCGCGACGACGTAGTCGAAGGAGCCCTCCAGCGGCTCGCCGAAGAAGCCCTCGCCGTCCACCGCGAACCGGGGGTGCTCGTCGTACGGCAGCAGGGCCCCGGGGTCGGGGAGCCGGCCGCCCGCGTCGGTGAGGGTGTAGACGCCCCTGGGTGACCTCCGGTCGCCCGCCACGTGGTAGTTCGTCCAGCCCTCCATGCCGTTGTGCGCCGGCCAGGGCCCCGCGACCCGCTCCCAGCCCTGTGCCGGGTCCGCGCGGCTGTACAGGACCGCGCTGGAGCGGTAGGAGTCGGCCTCCTCGCCGGTGACCACGAATGCCTGCCGGGCCTCGGCGGGGATCTGGGCCAGGGTCTCCGGTCCCAGGTCCGGGATCTCGGCGGGGCTCGGGGCGGGCACCGGGCCGGCGGAGGGCCGGAGCGCGGACGCGGCGTCGGACTGCGGGCCCGCGGCGCCCTGCCCCGGAACGCCGACCGGGGCCTTCTCCGGAGCGGCGCCGGAGGAGCAGCCGACAAGCAGCAGGGCCAGGGCGAGGAGCGGTGCGGCGAGCAGGGCGGGTGGGCGGCGGGGGAGGGACACGGCGGTGGGCTCCTCGGATGGCGGCGGGCGGCGCGACGCGGCGGGACGGGCGGCGAGAGGGGTGTCTCGGTGCCAGTCTTTGCCGGGCCCGCCCCGGCCGAACCCGAACCGGGGCCATCCGGCTGTACCACGTCGCCCGGCCGTCGCCAGCGCTCGTGGGTACGCAACGAAACAGCCCCCGATCGGGTGATCGAGGGCTGTTTCACGTGAAACATCCGCAGAGCGGGACCGTACAAACTACTGGTCGGCGGGCTTCTCCGACGCACCCTTCGCCGCGACCGGCTTGCGGAGCTGGATGTTCAGCTCGCGCAGCCGGGACTCGTCCAGCTCGGTCGGGGCGCCCATCATCAGGTCCTGGGCGTTGCCGTTGAGCGGGAAGGCGATCGTCTCGCGGATGTTGGGCTCGTCCGCCAGCAGCATCACGATGCGGTCGACGCCCGGGGCGATGCCACCGTGCGGCGGGGCGCCGAGGCGGAACGCGCGCAGCATGCCCGCGAACTCGTACTCGACGGTCTCGCGGTCGTAACCGGCGATCTCGAAGGCCTTGAGCATCAGCTCGGGCTCGTGGTTACGGATCGCGCCCGAGGACAGTTCGATGCCGTTGCAGACGATGTCGTACTGCCAGGCGAGGATGTCCAGCGGGTCCTTCTCCTCCAGGTCGGCGAGGCCGCCCTGGGGCATGGAGAAGGGGTTGTGCGAGAAGTCGATCTTGCCGGTCTCCTGGTCCTTCTCGTACATCGGGAAGTCGACGATCCAGCAGAACCGGAACACGCCCTCCTCGAAGTGGCCGGCGCGCTTGGCGGCCTCGACCCGGACCACCGACATGATCTTGGAGACCTCGTCGAACTCGCCCGCGCCGAAGAACACCGCGTGGCCCGGGACCAGCGAGAGGCGCTCGGTGAGCGTCTTGACGTCGGTCTCGGTGAGGAACTTGGCGATCGGACCGGCCAGCGTGCCGTCCTCGCCCACGCGCACCCAGGCCAGGCCCTTGGCGCCGTGCTCGACGGCGTACTCACCGAGACCGTCGAAGAACTTCCGGGACTGGCCCGCGGTGTCCGGGACCGGAAGCGCGCGGACGTGCTTGCCGGCGAACGCCTTGAACCCGGAGTCGGCGAAGACGTCCGAGATGTCGACGAGCTCCAGCTTGGCGCGCAGGTCCGGCTTGTCGTTGCCGTACTTCAGCATCGACTCGCGGAACGGGATGCGCGGGAACGGCGAGGTGACCTCGCGGCCGTTGCCGAACTCGGTGAAGAGCTCGGTCATCAGCTTCTCGATCGGCTGGAAGACGTCCTCCTGCTCGACGAAGGACATCTCGACGTCGAGCTGGTAGAACTCGCCCGGCGAACGGTCCGCGCGGGCGTCCTCGTCGCGGAAGCAGGGCGCGATCTGGAAGTAGCGGTCGAAGCCCGAGATCATCAGCAGCTGCTTGAACTGCTGCGGGGCCTGCGGCAGCGCGTAGAACTTGCCGGGGTTCAGCCGGGACGGGACGACGAAGTCACGGGCGCCCTCGGGCGAGGTCGCCGTGAGGATCGGGGTCGCCATCTCGTTGAAGCCGAGGGCCACCATCTTGGAGCGGATAGAGGCGATCACGGCCGAGCGCAGCAGGATGTTGCGGTGCATGCGCTCGCGGCGCAGGTCGAGGAAGCGGTACTCCAGGCGCCGCTCCTCGTTGACGCCGTCCTCGGTGTTGATCGTGAAGGGCAGCGGGCCGGCCTCGCCGAGCACCTCGACCTCGGTGACCTCGATCTCGATCTCGCCGGTCGGCAGCTCCGGGTTGACGTTGTCCGCGCCGCGTGCGGAGACCTTGCCGTCGATCCGGACGACGGTCTCCTTGGTGAGCTTCGCCAGGGCCTCGTTGCCGGGGGTGCCGGGGCGGGCCACGAGCTGCACCAAACCGTAGTGGTCGCGCAGATCGATGAAGAGGATGCCACCCAGGTCTCGGCGATTGTGCAGCCAGCCGCTCAGCCGGACGTCGGTGCCGACGTCAGAGGCGCGGAGCTCGCCGCAGGTGTGGGACCTGTACCGATGCATCGTCGTTCATCCAGTCTTCGCGGTTAGGGATGGATTGAGCGTCCCCAGGCTACCGCCCGGGGCCGGGCCTCTTCATTTCGCTTTCCCGCCCGTCCCCGGCGGGGGCCCGCGCTCGGCCTCCCCTCGGTGGCGTGCGGAGAGCACATCTTCCTAAAGTGGGGCAATGCGCACCGAGGAAGTCCTGGCCGCGATCGCGACGGGCCTGTGGCGCTGGGACAACGCAGCCGGCACGGTCACACTCGACACGGAGGCGGCCCGGCTGCTCGGCCTGCCTCCCGAGCCCGGCAGCTACCGGGAGCCGGCGGTGCGCTCCCGTTTCCACCCGGTCGACTGGAACGAGATCTACGGGGTGGTGAACCTCGCGGTCACCGAGGGCACCCTCGCCGAGGCGCGGCTGCGGATCGTGGACGAGCGCGGGCAGGTACTCCGTACCGTGCGCAGCCGCTCCAAGCCGGTCTTTCCGGCGGGCCGGGACGACGAGGGCGCTTACGTCCTCATCGGCACGCTCCAGGAGGTCGCCGAGCCGCAGCCCGGCTCCACCGACGCCGCCCACACGCCGATCACCGGGGACTGGCGCAGGTCCCGGGAGGCGTTCCTGCTGGACGCCGGGCGGGCGCTGGCCGAGGCCCGGTCCACCGAGGAAGTGCTGCGGGTCGCCGGATCGCTGTCCATGCCCGGCTTCTCCCCGGACGGCCTCGCGGTCTTCGGCTCGGCCGGGGAGCGGCTGACGATCATCGGGCACCACGGGCACAACGTCGGGGACGAGGAGCCCTTCACCGACATGCCCCTGGATACCGACTATCCGGCCGCCGAGGTCGTCCGCACCGGGCGCGCGATCTATCTCCCCTCCCCCGACGAGTACCGCCGCCGCTATCCGGCCACCTGGCCGCTCGCCCGGCGCTTCGGACGGCAGTCCTGGGCTTTTCTGCCGCTGGTCTCCTCCGGCCGCACGATGGGCGCCTGGATGGCCGGGTTCCGGCATCCGGTGGGCTTCTCGCCGGACGAGCGGGCGGTGCTCTCGACGGTCGCCCGGATGCTCGCCCAGGCGCTGGCCCGCGCCGGGGTGGCCGAGACGGAGCGCGAGCTGTCCCTGGGGCTCCAGCGCTCGATGATGCCGACGCTGGGCCCGGAGATCCCCGGTATGACGGTCGCCGCGCGGTACGTGCCGACCGGCGGCGGGCTCCAGGTGGGCGGCGACTGGTACGACATGATCCCGCTGCCCAACGGCCGGATCGCCCTGGTCATCGGCGACGTCCAGGGCCACGACGTGCGGGCCGCCGGGCTGATGGGCCAGCTCCGCATCGCCCTGCGCGCCTACGCCTCCGAGGGGCACCGCCCGGACGCCGTGCTCTCCCGGGCCTCGCGCTTCCTGTCCGGGCTCACCGACGCGTACGAGAGCGTCGAGGGCGACGCGGAACCCTCGGCGCCGCGCTTCGCCACCTGCCTGTACGCGGAGGTCGACCCGGAGGCCGGAACCCTGGACATCGCCCGTGCGGGCCACCCCGACCCGGTGGTGATCAGCGCCGACGGGACCGCGGTGATCCGGCAGACGGCCGGTGGGCTGCCGCTCGGGATCGAGACGGACTCCGACTACCCCACCACCCGGGTCGTCCTGGAACCCGGCGAGACGATCATGCTGTGCACGGACGGCCTCATCGAGACCGGCGGACACGACATGGCCACCGGCTGGACCCGGCTGCGCCCGGTCCTGGAGCAACCGGTCGAGGATCTGGAACAGCTCGCCGACGCCCTGGTCCAGGCCGTGCACGGGCCGACCTCGCACTACACGACGGGGCCGCTCGCGGACCGGCGGGAGGACGACATCGCGGTGCTGGTGCTGCGGCGCGAAAGCACCCCGGCGCCGGAGACACCGCCGCGCCGCAGCGTGCTGACCATCGCGCAGGCGGAGCCCGAGCGGATCTCGGTGGGCCGGCAGCTCGTGCGTGAGCTGCTGCACGACTGGAGCGATCCGGAGCAGGTCGACTCGGCGGTCCTGATGGTCTCCGAGATGGCCACCAACGTGCTCGTCCATACGGACGGGGACGCGCTGATGGTGGCGCAGGTCTCCGGGGAGCGGGGGGAGAGGCGGTTGCGCGTGGAGGTGGCCGACGCGAGCGACGAGCTGCCGCACAAGCGGCGGCCGGGGGAGATGGCGTCCAGCGGGCGGGGGCTGGTGCTGATGGAGATGCTGGCGGATGCGTGGGGGGTGGATCCGCGGGGGGAGGGGAAGTCGATCTGGTTCGAGCTGTACGAGTCGGATGAGCCGGGGGAGTTGGTGGCGGCCGCGGCGTCCTGAGCGTTGGGCCCTTCGGGCCCGGTCTCTTGGAGTGCCCGGGGCTCGGCCCCGTTCGCGAGTGCGGGGCCGCCGCCGCGAGGGTTCCGTCCTCAAGCGCCGGACGGGCTGGGCAACCTGGCCCCCGGCCGCCCGAAAGTGCGGGCCCAACACCCCGACCGTTCCGTCCTCAAACGCCGGACGGGCTGGGTTCACCCGCTGACGGTCCAGAAGGTTTCCCGTGCCCCCTGCGTAGCTCGCCCAGGACTCCGAACGCTGCCGCGCACAGCGGTACGGCCAGGAGCATGCCCAGGAGGCCCGCCACGCTGGCGCCCGCCGTCAGGGCGATCATGATCATCGCGGGGTGCATCTGGACCGTACGGCTCTGGATCATCGGCTGGAGCACATGGCCCTCCAGCACCTGGACCGCGAGCACCATCCCCAGCGTCCACAGGGCGATCACGAACCCCCGGTCGGCCAGCGCGACCAGCACCGCCACCGCGCCGGAGAGGAACGCCCCGAGGTACGGGACGTACGCGCCGACGAAGACCAGCGCGCCGAGCCCCACCGCCCCCGGCACGTCCAGGATCAACAGGCCCACCGTGATACACACGGCGTCGATCAGGGCGATGAACGTGGTGCCGCGCATGAAGCCCTCGACGGCCTCGAACGCCCGCCGGCCCATGGCCTCCACCAGGTCCCCCGTGCCGCGCGGGGCCACCGTGTGGGCCAGGTTGACCGCCCGGTCCGAGTCGCGCAGGAAGAAGAAGGTCAGCAGGAGGGCCAGCACACTGGTCGCCACCAGCGAACCGATCAGGCTGATGCCGCTGAGCAGCCCGCCCGCCGCGCTCGCCCCGAACTTCTCGACCAGGCCCTTCGCGTTGTCGGCCAGATCGTCCACGTCCGTGGCCCCGGCGATGTCCAAGTGGTCGACGACCCACTGGCCCGCGTCCTTCAGCGAGGCGACGATCTGGTCGCCCGAGTCGACGAGGGCGGTGACGACGATGTACCCGGCGCCGCCGACCACCGCGACGAGCGCGGCGCAGGTCAGCCCCGCGGCCAGCGAACGGTTGAGGCGGTGCGCGACGAGCCAGCGGTGGACAGGGCCGAGCAGGGCGGTGCCGAGGAGGGCCAGCAGGACCGGGGTGACCGCGGTCTTGAGGGCGACGACCAGCCAGATCGCGACGGCGGCGACGCCCACGACGAGCAGGACCACACCGCACCAGGCGGCGGCGCGGCGGGCGCTGTCGGGCAGGAGGGGCTTGGATGCGGGCACCCTCCCAGCCGATCACGGGG